>DASTBN010000841.1:0-2754 GCA_035712045.1 Pseudonocardiaceae bacterium | reverse complement strand
CGAGGCGCTCTCGACGTTCCTCCGCTACCACCACGAGCAGGGGCTCTCCCCGCGGCGGCTGGCCCCGGACGAGGTGTTCGCGCCGGAGTCGACGGAGTCCTTCGTCATCTGACCCGTTGAGAGGTGGATCATGCTCCGTTGAGCGTCCCGGTGCCTTCGGCACACCTTGGCGAGGGGTAGATTGCCGATCTACGTATCAGAAGCGGGTCGTGCTGCGTTGAGCGTCCCGGCGCCTGCGGCGCACCGTGGGAGGGGGAAGATCGCTGGTCGGTGCGGGTGGTCGGTGGTGGCTGTCGCCGGTGCGGGCCGCGGGGGAGCACACTGGTGGGTGTTCGTCGCGGTTGGACGCCGACGCCTCTGTGGTGCGGGTGAGCCCGTCGTTGAGCATGGTGGTGGAGGGCTTCCACGGGAACCGTGGATTGTTGCTTCGAGCACGCGTATCAGATTTCTGATCTATCCCTGCCCTCCCCGCGGCGGACGCCAACCGATCGGGTCGTTGGGAGGGGTGGTCGGGATGGATCTGGTGCACCCGCGGTGCGCGGGGGTTGATGTGTCGAAGCGGGACGCCAAGGTGTGTGTCCGGGTCGCCGGCCGGGGGCGCGGCCGGGCGGAGGAGACGGTGCGCACCTGGGGGTCGACCACGAACCGGATCCTGGCGCTGCGGGAGCATCTGCTCGAGCAGCGGGTGACGCTGGTGGTGATGGAGGCCACCGGGGACTACTGGAAGCCGTTCTACTACCTGTTGGAGGACGCCGACTTCGAGCTGATGCTGGTCAACGCCCGGCAGGCGAAGAACATGCCGGGCCGCAAGACTGATGTCTCGGACGCGGCATGGCTGGCGCAGCTGGGTGCGCACGGGCTGGTGCGTGGCTCGTTCGTGCCGCCCGCGCCGATCCGGGAGCTGCGGGACCTGACCCGGACCCGGACCGCGTTCACCCGGGCCCGGTCCCAGGAGTACCAGCGGCTGGAGAAGCTGTTGGAGGACGCCGGGTTGAAGCTGTCCTCGGTGGTGTCCAACCTGTCCGGGGTCTCGGCCAGGGCGATCCTGGAGGCGCTGATCGCCGGGGAGCGGGACCCGGCGGCGCTGGCGGACCTGGCCAAGGCCCGGCTGCGGCCCAAGATCCCGCTGCTCAGCGAGGCGCTGGTCGGCCGGTTCAGCGACCACCACGCGTTCTTGACCCGGATGCACCTGGACCTGATCGACCAGCACACCGCCGCGATCGAGGAGCTCACCGCGCGGATCGAGGTGGTGATCGAGCCCTACCGCGGGTTTCGGGACCTGATCTGCACCATCCCCGGGATCAACACCACCCTCGCCGACGTGATCACCGCCGAGACCGGAGCGGACATGTCCCGGTTCCCCACCGCCGGGCACCTCGCCTCCTGGGCCGGCACCTGCCCCGGCAGCCACGAATCGGCCGGCCGCAAGAAGACCACCAGAACCCGACCCGGCAACCCCCACCTCAAGGGCGCGCTCGGCGTCGCGGCGATGTCCGCGATCAAGACCCGCAACAGCTACCTGGCCGCCAAGTACACCCGGATCATGCGCCGACAAGGCAAGCTCAAGGCCCTGGTCGCGGTGCAACGCGCGATGCTCACCGCGATCTGGCACATGGGCACCACCGGCACCCTCTACGACGACCTCGGCGCGGACCACTACACCCGGATACGCCCCGACCGCGTCAAACACCACGCCCTCGAACAGCTCCGCGCCCTCGGCTACAAAGTCACCCTCGAGGAAGCCTCCTGACCCACACCTGCCCCTCAAGGAATCTTCGTATCAGAGGCGCGTCGTGCGGTGCTGAGGCGCGGGTCATGCCGGCTCGGTCAGCCGGATGCGGACGGCCTTTGCGTCGACGGCGGCCTGGTCGAGCACCGCCCGCCGCGGGTCCGGGACGGCAAGCCACGGCTCTGTTCGTACGACGGACAGCCCGGCGAGTCTCGCGTCGGAGAGCACCGCGTCGACCGCCTGACGGTCGCCGCCGCACACGAGAGCGGTCAGCGCCCCGCCTTCCACGACCAGCACCCGGTACGCGTGGTCGGCCGCGGCCTGGTACGCGCGCAGCGCCTGGTTCTCCCGGCGCCTTGCGAACCGCTGCTGGCTCTGCCCACCGGCCTTCGTCCTGCCCTGGACGTGCCGCTGGCCCACCTTCGAGGCGAGCATCGACTCCCCGTCGAGCGCGGCGACTCCGAACCCGCCCTTGCGGACCAGGAGCAGCCCCCACCGGCCCGGAGCGGCCGCCTCGCGGGCGAACGCGGCGACGTCCGGCGGTCCGTCGTACGCCCGGCCTAAGGGGAGGGCCGCCGTCGCGACCGCACCGTCGCAAGCTCTGGCCTCGAGCCTGCCGTCCACCGTCCCGTACTCCACCGTGCCATGCCGGACCGCGTAGTTCTCGAACCAGCGGGCCAGCCGCTCGGTGGGAACGGCCAGGGTGCGTGGTGAGGTCACCGCCTCAACGTAGCGATCTCCGGCAGGACCCGCCTCTCATCACCGCACGGAGCGCCTCTCGACGCCGCACGACCCACCTCTCAACGCAGCACGAGGCGCCTTTCAACGGAAGGGTCGGTCAGACGTTGAAGCCCAGGGAGCGGAGCATCTCGCGGCCGTCGTCGGTGATCTTGTCCGGCCCCCACGGCGGCATCCACACCCAGTTGATGTCCACCCCGTTGACCATCCCCTCCAGAGCCTGCTCGGTCTGGTCGGTGATCACGTCGGTCAGCGGGCACGCGGCGGAGGTGAGCGTCATGTCGAGC
>DASTBN010000840.1:0-2121 GCA_035712045.1 Pseudonocardiaceae bacterium | reverse complement strand
GGCCGTGGTATCCACACATTCCGGCCCATGATCGCTACATCCCGGCCCATGATCACTGTTTCGGTGTCGAAAGTGACAAATTTTGTCGTTCCCGACACCGAAACGGTGATCATGCGGACTGGACGGTCACGTCTCTTAGTCCTGGGGCAGCCAGGCGACCTGGATGAGTTGGGCGCCGGTTTTGCGGGTGATGAGGGTGCCGCGGCCGGGGGGCATGGGGGCGGGTTTGGTATTACCGAGGAGAGGGCCTTCGTCGGGGCTGCCGCTCATCAGCAGACCCGGGGTGGACAGTTCGCGGAGCCGGGCGATGATCGGCTCGAATAGTGCCCGGGAGGCGCCGCCGCAGCGCCGGGCGATGATCAGGTGCAGGCCCACGTCCTTCGCCTGGGCCAGGAACTCCAGGAGCGGGGAGAGCGGGTTCTGCCCGCCCTGGGTCGCGACCAGGTCGTAGTCATCGACCAGGACGTAGAGCTCGGGGCCGGACCACCAGGAACGGTCCCGGAGCTGCTGCTGGGTGATGCCCGCGCCGGGCAGGCGCTTGCGCAGGGAGCCTGCCGCATCGTTGATCATCGGGGTGAGCACGTCAGCGGACATCCCGTAGCCGATGAGGTGCTCGGTTTCCACCACGCCGAGCATGGTGCGCCGGTAGTCGGCCATGATGATGCGCGCCTGCCCGGGGGTGCAGCGCTCGACGATGCCCCGGGCGATGGCGCGCAGCAAGTTGGTCTTGCCGGATTCGCCGTCGGCGAAGCACAGGAAGTGCGGCTCAGCGGTGAAATCGAGCGATACCGTGGCGAGCTCGGCCTCGGTGATCCCGATCGGGATCACATGCGGGCGTGGCTGGGTGGCGGGCAGCTGAGCGTAGGGAATCCGCTCGGGTAACAGCCGGACCCGGGGGGCGGCCCGCCCGGTCCACGCCTGGCGGATCCGCGTGACGGCGTCAGCCACGCCAGCACCCACGTCCTGGGCGCTGGCGGAGGCGTCGATGCGGGGCAGGGCGGCGAGGAAGTGCAGCTTGTCCCGGGACAGGCCCCGTCCCGGCCGCCCGGCCGGGACGTTGACCGCCACCCGGCGATCGATGTCGGATTCGCCGGGGTCGCCCAGGCGCAGCTCGAATCGGGTACCGATCAGGTCCTTCATCGCGGGCCGGATCTCCGCCCAGCGGGTGGCGCCGATCATCACGTGGATCCCGTAGGACAGGCCTTCGGTGGCCAGGTTCACCACCCGCATCTCCAGATCGGTGACGTCGAATTCCTGGCGGAAACTGTGCCACCCGTCGACCACCAGGAACACGTCACCGAAGGGATCCCCGGAGGAATCCGCGGCGAGCTCCCCCCGCTGTTTCCGGGCCCGGAACTCGGCCATCGAGTCGATGCCGAGCTTGCGGAATCCCTGCTGGCGGGCAGCGAGCAGGCCAGATACCTCGGCCAGCACACGCCGGACGATGTCCGGTTCGCCCTTGCCCGCCACCCCGCCGCTGTGCGGCAGGCCATCGAGGGAGGCCAGTGTGCCGCCGCCGAAGTCGATGCAGAAGAACTGCACTTCGGCCGGGGTGTGGGTGAGCGCCAGCGACATCAGGATCGTGCGCAGCAGGGTGGATTTACCGGACTGCGGGCCACCGGTGACCACGGCGTGCCCGGCGGCGCCGGAGAGATCCGCCCAGAGCAGGTCACGGCGCTGCTCGTAGGGCTTGTCGACGATGCCGACGGGGATGGTGAGCTTGCCGTTGCCGACGAATCCGGCTGGGGTCAGCCCGCGATCGGGGGTGATGGACAGCGGTGGCAGCAGCTGGTCCAGGGAGGGCGGCGCGTCCAGTGGCGGCAGCCACACCTCGTGCGCGGGCGGGCCCTGCCCGGCGAGCCTGGCCACCACGATGTCCAGCACGCTGGGCTCGTTGGCCTTCTCCCGGGACGCGGCGGCCTGGTGCGCCACGGGCGCGGGCGCCTCGGGCAGATCGACGTAGTCGGGCACGAACAGCCGGGGCTGGCGGTCCGCGGTGACCGGGATGTCCTCGGCCAAATTGGAACGGCTCAGCGCCACGACCCGCCCGGCCCGGTAGGGGCCGGAGACGTAGGCGGCTTTGAACCGCTCCATGGACGAGGTGTCGAACTTCAGGTACCC
>DASTBN010000839.1:0-9778 GCA_035712045.1 Pseudonocardiaceae bacterium | reverse complement strand
GCGGCGTATGTCATCAAGCGGGAAACGGTGCTATGGCAGCGACGCCGCTCACGGGTCGGCGAACAGGGCGGACAGTGCTCCGCGGTCGGGGAGGCCGAGCTTGACGCAGGCGTGGTAGACGTGGCCTTCGACGGTGCGTACGGAGATTCCGAGCCGGGCCGCGATCTCTCGATTGGATAGCTGCGCGGCCAGGGTCGCGATCTCCCGTTGCCGCTCGCTGATCGGCAACGGCCGTGAGGCGGCGAGTAGTGCCGGGGTCCGGGCGCCCTCACAGGCCGCGGCGAGTGCAGCCGCGCGATCAGCGGCCGCCGCGGCCGCTGGCAGGTCGCCGTGCTGGCGGTGCAGGGTGGCCGCCTGGGCGGCCGCGTCGGCGGCGGACAGCATCAGCTCGGCCGCTTCGAGCCGCGCCGAGGCGGCGAGCAGCGCCACGGGGTCCTGGTGGGCGAGTGCCGCCGCGTGGGCGGCGGCCGCTGGCGCCCGCGGTCCATCGACGCGCTGCGCGAGTACTCCGAGCCGGAATCCCTGGGCGCGGTCGTCGAAGCTGACCGAGGTGTGACGAGCCAGCACCTCGATGGCGAACTGCCCGGATCGCTCAGCGAGAGCGGCGGCCCGGCGGGCATGGCGGACCGCGGTGCTGGTTGTCCCCTCGGCGGCGGCCACCCAAGCGCTGGCCAGCGCGAACTGGGGCTCGAGAAACGTCACCCCGGGGTGCCGCGCCGCCTCGGCCCGCTCCAGGGACTCGCGCGCGGCCCCCGCGTCACCGGTCATCGCCCGCGCCTGGGTGAGGAGCAGCTCGAACACCGCGGCCCACCCGCCCCCGTGACCGGGAAAATGCGGCCGGAACTCGCGCAGCAGCGCCGCCGCGGTGCGAACCCGGCCCCGGAGCAGCGCGTGCCAGCCGGTGAAGGTGGTGTGGAAGACCGCCATGGTGGTCGCGGGCAGCGCCGGGAACAGCTGGTTCACGGTCTCACCCACCGGCCCCACCTGACCAGCCAGCCCGCGCCCGAAAACCTCCCACCACGCGATATTGACCTGGTGCGCCGCCGTCTCAGGTGCTTGCCTCGCGGCTGCGATGGCCCGCGCGACCAGCCCCGGCACCTGGTCACTGTGACCGGTCAGCGCCTCGACAGCGGCCAATGCCCATGCCGCGTAAGTCTGTGCCTGCACCGGTAACCGGGCCGCCGCGAGCGCCCGCCGCGCCGCCGTCCTCGCCTCGTCGAGCTGGCCGGACATGACGGCGAACAGCGCCTGCGGGCCCAGTACTTCCACCCCGGCTGCCGCATCGAGCACGGCGTGCGCGTCGCCCATCCGATCCAGCAGGAAGAACAAGTTGCCCGCCCGGCAATAGGCGGCCCGCAGCCGCCGGGCGTCGGTGTCCGCCAGCGCCTCGGCACCGAGGCATTCCCGCTCGGCCTCTTCCCCGCGGGACTGCCAGCTCAGCAGGTACGCGAGGGCGAGCTGTGCCTCGAACCCGGCCCCGTGGTCGCGGGCCGCGTGAGCCAGCCGCTCGGCGAGGACCAGATCGCTCAGCAGGGTGGCCTGGGTGGCCCCGGCGAGCAGCAGATCCGGGTCGGGCGGCAGGTCGCTGTCCGCCGCGAGCACCGCGCGCCGGATCGGGTCCTGGGCTTCGTCGGCCGCGGCGAGAGCCTGGGCCAGCTGGCCGCGCGAGCGCCGGGTCCGGATCGGGTTCATCCGGGCCCGCACGGCCTCCCCGTAGAGAGGGTGAGCGAGTCTGGCCCGCCACCGCCCATGAACCCATCTCGGCGTGATCAGCTTCCGCTCAGCGGCGTCCTCGACCCCGGCCGCTGTGGCCAGGGACCGGAGCAGCTCCAGATCGAGCGGCTCATGAAGGGCGAGCAGTTCCAGTACCCGGCGCACTTCGCTGGGCAGTTCCCCGATCCTGGTCTCGATCAGTGTGGTCAGCGCCGGGCTCAGCCGCGGCTCACCTACCCAGTGCCACACCCCTGAGCCGCGCACCAATCGCCCGCTGGCGAGTTCTCCGTCGATGAGATGGCGCAGCCACAGGACGTTACCCCGGGTCGCGGCGAACAGCCGCCGTGCGCTGGTCACGGCCAGCGGCCCGCCCAGCACCCGATCGAGCAGCATCGTGGTTTGCCCCGCGGACAGCGGCGGTACGTCCAGCCGGGTCAGCATGCCGTCTTTCCACAGCCTGGTCACCGCATCCGGTGCCCGTTCCTCGGCGCACGGAGCCCTCGATCGGTCCCGAGCTGGTGTAGCAGGGTCGCCGAGACGTCGTCGAGCAGATGCGCGTCATCGACGGCCAGCACTGTGCCGGTGCCCCGCAAAGCCGCGTGTGCCGCTGGGAGCGCCGCGCTGGCACCCCCGGGAAGCGCGCCGAGCAGCGGCGCGAACGCGCCCATCGGGATCCGGCGTGCCGAGTCAGTCGCTATCACCCAATGCACCCGGTCACTGGCGTGACTGGCTAGCGCCGCCCGGGCCAGGTGAGTCTTCCCGACCCCGGCGGCCCCGGCGAGCAGGACACCGCCGGGATCATTCAGCGCCGCAGCGATCGAGCGGAGCTCAGCATCCCGCCCGATCAGTGGCCACTCGCCGCCCCGCGCCATCACCCGCGGACCGTGCGCCCAGACAATGGGCAACAGGAATCAGGCGGCCGACCAAGGGATTACGACATACCCCACAAGGGACAAACACCCTGCTTAGCCGCAGCAGCCGCCTCCGCAGCATCCACCGCCTGGTGCGGGGGCCGATCGCCGGGGAGCCATACCCGATAGCGACCCATTGGACGACGCCCCGCCCGACAAGGCGACGGTGGAGAGCAGCTTGACTGTGTCGTCGTGTCCCCACGGGCAGAGCGCGGGATCCGCTGACGCGGCCATCGGTCGGCTGAGCTCAAAGGTTGTCGAGCACTCCCGGCAGCGAAACTCATAGCGCGGCATGGGTGGCAGCCTACGCCACCGCCACCGGTCCGCATCGGTGCATGATCGCCGTTTCGGTGTCGAGAACGACAAAATCTGTCACTTACGACACCCAAACAATGATCAAGCTGAGGGCGTCTGGGCTACTGTGGGTGGTAATGCCGCGACGCAACCTGCCAGCACGCGCTTCCGCTCACCGGGCCGCACGACTACCGGCGGTGGGCGGGCCGGGCTGGGCGCGCGCGGAGAACGGGCCGGACGGGGAGTGGCTGGTCCGGGCGGTGCCCGGGGAACAGGCGCTGAAGAGCTACCGCTGCCCCGGATGCGACCACGAGATCTCACCCGGCATCGCGCACATCGTGGCGTGGCCAGCGCACGAGCATGGATCATCGGCTGACCGGCGGCACTGGCACACCGGTTGCTGGAACGCCCGGGCCCGCCGGGCGCCCACTCGTCGGCGGTGGTAACCGCTGCGCTACTCCTCGGAGAGCACGTCGTCTTCCCCCGGGATGGGGGCGAGCCTCCCCAGCGCGCTTTCCAACTTGGAGCTCACCGTCTGCAGCTGGTCGGTGACCTGGCGGCGCAGCGTGCGCAGCGCCTCCACCTGCCGGTTGGCCTCCCGCACCCGGGCCACAGCCGTCTGATCGGCCTCGGTCACCAGTCGCCGCGCCACACTGGTGGCCTCGTCGACGCGCCGTTTCGCCTCGGCCTTGCTGGTCGCCTCGGCGTGCGCCAGCTCCCGGTTCGTCTCGCGGCGCCGCTCGGCGATGGTGATGTCGAAGTCCTCTTCGACCTGCCGCCGCCGGGCCGCCGATTCGGCATCAAGGGTCGCGGCGCGCTGCTGCGCCAGTGCGATGAGCTCCTGACCCTGACGGCGCGCGTCGGTCATCGCCCGCTCGTGATCAGCCTCCATCGCCGATTGCCGCTGCTGTGCCTCGGCGATCATCGCGTCGAAGCGGGCCCGCAGCTTGCCCGCCTCCCGCTCGGCGTCGGCCCGGATCCCCTCAGCGGCGGTGGTGGCGAGGGAGGTGATCTCCGCGGCCTCGTCCTGGGCGCTGCGCAGCATCCGCACGACCCGCTCATTCATGCCCTCGACGGTCGTGGGCGGCGCGGCGAGACGCTTGAGCTGCTCACTCAGATCGTCGATCTCCCCGCGTGCCGCCTCCAGCGCCCGGGTCAGCTCGGCGGCCTGCGCGGCCCCGGCGTCCCGGTCCGCCACCGCGAGCCGCAGATCGGCCCGCAATTGCGCGAGCTGGTAGTCCACCTGCGCGCAGTCGTATCCGCGGCGGACGATGTCGATGGTGGCCCGCATCGGCAGCAGATCACGATCGTGGACTGACCCCATGCCGCTACGCTACTCGGGTGCCGCCGACCGATGGGTCAGCCGTCCGGGGACTTACACTCCCCGGAAGCGGTTAATGGCCGCCAAATGCAATTCCCGCAGTTCCGGGTTGCGCACGCCCAGGCCCTCCTCGGGCGCCAGGCAGAGCACACCGACCTTGCCCTGATGAATGTTGCTGTGCATATCGTGCGCGGCCTGCCCGGTCTGATCCAGGCGGTAGACCCGGGAGAGCGTCGGGTGTACCTTGCCCTTGGCGATCAGCCGGTTGGCCTCCCATGCCTCGCGGTAGTTGGCGAAATGCGAGCCGATGATCCGCTTGAGGTTCATCCACAGGTAGCGGTTGTCGTAGATGTGGCTGAAGCCGGAGGTGGAGGCGCAGGTGACGATCGTGCCGCCGCGTTTGGCGACGTACACGCTGGCGCCGAACGTCTCCCTCCCTGGATGCTCGAACACGATATCCGGGTCGTCACCGCCGGTGAGCTCGCGGATCTTGCCGCCGAACCGTTTCCACTCCCGCGGATCCTGGTTGTGCTCGTCCTTCCAGAACTTATAGCCCTCCGCGTTGCGGTCGATGACCAGATCGGCGCCCATCTGGCGGCAGATCTCCGCTTTTTCCGGGCTGGAAACCACACACACCGGGATCGCGCCGCCACCCAGCGCCATCTGCGTGGCATACGAGCCCAGCCCGCCTGAGGCACCCCAGATGAGCACCGTGTCGCCCTGTTTCATATCCGCGCCATTACGGGAGACCAGCTGCCGGTACGCGGTGGAGTTGACCAGCCCCGGGCTGGCGGCCTCCTCCCAGGTGAGGTGCCCCGGCTTGGGCATCAGCTGGTTCGACTTGACCAGCGCGAGCTCGGCCAAGCCACCGAAGTTCGTCTCGAAACCCCAGATGCGCTGCTCCGGATCGAGCATCGTGTCGCTGTGCCCGTCCGGGTGTTCCAGCTCGACGGACAGGCAGTGCGCCACCACCTCATCACCCGGGTTCCAGGCGTTCACCCCAGCCCCGGTGCGCAGCACCACGCCGGCCAGGTCCGACCCGACCACGTGGTAGGGCAGGTCGTGCCGGGCCGCCATGGGGGAGATCCGGCCGTAGCGCTTGAGGAAACCGAAGGTGGGCAGCGGCTCGAAGATCGACGTCCAGACCGTGTTGTAGTTCACCGCGCTGGCCATCACGGCGACCAGCGCCTCACCCGGGCCCAGCTCCGGTACTGGCACCTCGTCCAGGTGCAGGGACTGGCGCGGATCCTTGTCGCGGCTGGCCAGGCCGACGAACATGTCGGTCTCGTCGGCGTGAACCGTGATGCCCCGGTAGGTCTCCGGTACCGGCAGGGAACCGATGGAATCGACGTCGTCGCTGAGGATCGCATCAAGGATCTTTTGCACGGTCGTCCCTCTCCGCTACACGCTTCCACCCCGTCGGGAGTAGCCGAATAAAACAGACGCTACCGATTGGTATGTCAAACACCACTGCCCCGGGCGAGTGAGATCGGTCCGTTCCAGATGTATTGACCGGGCGGCCAATCAAGAGCATCATCGCAGGTTGTGGGGGATGAGGTTTGGTGGAGGTGATCACATTGGTGAAGCGATGGACGCGCTGGCAGGATTGGGCTGCGGTCGTTCTGGGTGTTATCGCGGTGCTTTCGGTGCTGCGGCTGGAGACATCGAGGGCGGCGATGTGGAGCCTGCTGGCGTTCGGGCTACTGCTGATCGCCAGCGGTCTGTGGTCGCTGGCCATGCCGGGCTCGGTGGCCAGCGAGTACGTGCACATTGGCCTGGGTGTGCTGTTGTTCATTAGCCCATGGGTGCTGGGCTACCTCAGCCTCGCTCCGGCGGCGTGGACGTCCTGGGCGCTGGGTGTGCTGGTGGTCGTGGCGGGGGCGGCGGCGGTCCCGGTGGCGCTCAGCGCGCACCGCGGTGTGGCGGGCCAGCACTGAGCCTGGTTGGCTCGATGGGTGACGCGATCCGGGACTGACCAGGTGACTATGGCGGGGGAGGCGCAGCCGCGGCGTTCCTCCCCCGCGTCCCCAGCCCGGGAACGGATCCTGGCGGCGGCGCAGGAGCTCTTCGCGCAGGGTGGATTCGACGCCACCCCGACGTCGCGGATCGCCGAGCGGGCCGGCGTGCCCAAGGGGCTGGTGCACTACTACTTCCGCCGGAAACCGGACCTGCTCGTGGCGCTGATCGAGCGGCTGCCCCGGGAGCACATCGACCACAATGACGTCGTCATACCCGGTGACGTCGCGGGCAGCCTGCGCCGACTGGTGATGGCCCTGGACGCCTGGCTGGACGCCTCACCCGTGCTGTCCCATCTGCTGTGGCGGGAGGCGGACACGCACGGCACGGTGCGCGATGCGCTGTCCGCCCGGTTCCGCTGGATGGTGGGTGAGATCCGGGCCGTGATGTGTTCCGCCCTGCCCGAGGCGCGGCGGGGGGCCGACGTGGATAGCGCGGCGGAACTGCTGGCTCTCGCGGTCAGCTACCGGCACTCCACAGCACGTCACGCCGGTGACGGGCTGGCTCTGGAGCCCTCCCTCTCGATGAACCGCGAACTCGACTTCCTGGCGCAGGCTCTGGCTCTCGGCGCGGGAAGCCTGGGCGGATCCCCGGGCTGATCACTGCCCGCGCAAGCGGGAGGCGGTTACCCCGCCAGGAGCGTCCGCATGTCACCGATCTCGTGTTGCTGTGTATCGATGACGTGCTGGGCGAGCTGACGCGCGTCAGGGCTCCGGCCGTTGCCAAGCTCCTTCTCAGACATCGTCACCGCCGCCTGATGATCTTCGATCATCATCTGCAGGAACATCTGGTCGAACGCGGCGCCGCTGAGCTGCCCGAGCTGGTTCATCTGGCTCGCGGACATCATGCCGGGTATCGCCCCGCCAGGGGCGTGACCGGTCTGTCCCATGTGGTCAGCGGAGGGCACTGGCGCGTTCCAGGAGCGCAGCCATCCGCTCATCTGATCGATTTCAGGTTGGTGAGCGTCCTGAATGCGCTGGGCGAGCTCCTTCACGTCGGTGGATCCGGCCCGCTGCGCGGCCATCGACGACATGGTGACGACCTGGGCGTGATGCGAGATCATGTCCTGGGCGAACGCGATGTCGGCCTGGTTGTGTCCCTGCGCGACGACCGAGCTGGCGGCGGGTGAGCCGCCGGACGGCGGCCCGGCGGTGGTACCGCAGCCGCTCAGAGCCGCGGCAGTGGTAAGGGCCGCGACCAAGACCGTGATCGTGCGTGTCGCCATGCGAAAGAGTTCCCAATCGAGAACTCCGCCAATCCCGGACGGCAGGAGTAACGGGGAAATTTTCGCCATCACCCGCCCAGCAGCGCCTGCATTTCGGTGATCTCATGCTGCTGAGCGTCGATGACGCGCTGGGCGAGCTGGCGCGCCTCGGGACTTTGACCGCTGCCTAGTTCCGTCTTGGCCATGGCTATCGCGCCCTGGTGATGAGTGATCATCATCTGCAGGAACATCCGGTCGAACGCGGCACCGCTGAGCTGCCCGAGCTGGTTCAGCTGGTCACCGGAAATCATGCCGGGCATCGCGCCGCCGCCGTGGTCCATGTTCCCCATGTGGTGGTGGGCGTCGGCGGGCGGCGTGGCGTTCCACCCGTCCAGCCATCCCTTCATCTGATCGATTTCAGGCTGCTGGGCTGACCGGATGCGGTCAGCGAGCCCCTGCACCTGGGGGGACGCGGCCCGCCCCATGGCCATCCACGACATGGTGACGGCCTGGGTGTGGTGCGGGATCATGTCCTGGGCGAACGTGATGTCGGCCTGATTGTGCGGGCGTGCGATCGCGGAAGGCGAGGGGGAGCTACTGGATTGTGGCGCGGCTGCGGTACCGCAGCCGGCCAGTGCGGCGCCGGATGCCACGGCCACGGCAAGGACAACGGCGATCACTCTTCCCATCCTGTCGACTCTAGTCAGGATGAGCGCGGCCCCGGACTGGCTCCACGAGCTCGACGAGTACGCCGCCGGCGTCTCTGGGGTGGATGAAGTTGACGCGGGAACCGGCGGTGCCACGGCGGGGGGCGTCGTAGAGCAGCCGGATACCGGCGGCGCTCAGGGCCGCCGTCGCCGCGTCGATGTCGGTGACCCGGTAGGCCAGCTGCTGCAGCCCGGGGCCGCTGCGGTCCAGGAACCTGGCGATGGTGGAGGCCGGGCCCAGCGGGGCGAGCAGCTGCACGGCCGTCCCGGTGCCTGGGTCACCGGGAGCGCGCAGCATGCCCTCACGCACCCCCTGCTCCTCGTTGACCTCCTCGTGGGCCAGCTCCAGCCCGAATGCCGTCCGGTAGAAATCGACGGCGGCGTCGAAATCGGGCACCGCGATTCCGACGTGATCAATAGCTGTGACGAACGCGGGCAGTGGCGTCATGAGCGCCAGCGTAGGTCAATTCACCGGGTGTGCTCTTTGTCATCGCCGCGGGCGGCGCGCGGCGCGGTAAGGTCGGAATACATCCCGATGATCGCCTGAATCGCACCGGAGGTCTGCGTTATGCCCGGTTCCGTCATCGTCGCCGGAGCCCGCACCCCGATGGGGCGGCTACTTGGCCAGCTCAAGGATTTCTCAGCCGCCCAGCTTGGCGGATTCGCGATCAAAGGTGCGCTGGAACGGGCTGGGGTGGCCCCCGGGCAGGTGCAATACGTGATCATGGGTCAGGTGCTCACCGCAGGCGTCGGCCAGATCCCCGCCCGGCAGGCCGCGGTTCACGCCGGGATCAGCATGGATGTGCCGGCGCTGACCATCAACAAGGTGTGCCTGTCCGGGCTGAACGCGATCGCGCTGGCCGATCAGCTGATCCGGGCTGGTGAGTGCGACATCATCGTGGCCGGTGGGCAGGAGTCGATGACGCACGCGCCGCACCTGCTGCCCAAGTCGCGCTCCGGGTTCAAGTACGGCGACGTCACCATGATCGATCACATGGCTTACGACGGGCTGCACGACTCCTTTGACCAGGTCTCCATGGGCGCCGCGACCGAGAAACACAACGCCCGCCACCAGCTGACCCGCGCCGAGCAGGACGAGTTCGCCGCGCGGTCACACCAGCGGGCCGCGCGCGCGGCGAGCGGCGGGCTGTTCGCCGAGGAGATCACCCCGGTGAGCGTGCCGCAGCGCAAAGGCGACCCGATCGTGGTGTCCGCCGATGAGGGCATCCGGCCCGACACCACCGCCGAGGGCCTGGCCAAGCTCCGCCCCGCGTTCGCCGCGGACGGCACCATCACCGCCGGGTCGTCCTCGCCGATCAGCGACGGGGCCGCCGCTGTGGTCGTGATGAGTAAAGCGAAGGTGGCCGAGCTGGGCCTGAGCTGGCTGGCCGAGATCGGCGCGCACGGCATGGTAGCCGGGCCAGACGACTCCAGCCTGCACGAGCAGCCCGCCAACGCGGTGCTGGCCGCCTGCCGCAAGGAGGGCATCTCCCCGGCCGACCTGGACCTGGTCGAGATCAACGAGGCGTTCGCCGCTGTGGGCATCGTCTCAACCCGCAAGCTCGGCCTCGACCCGGACAAGGTGAACGTGAACGGCGGGGCCATCGCGCTC
>DASTBN010000838.1:0-5229 GCA_035712045.1 Pseudonocardiaceae bacterium | reverse complement strand
ACGCGATCTTCACGCACCCGCTCCTGGCGGAAGGCCTTAACACCCTCTTCGCGATGTTCGACGCCTAAGTGGGTGGCCCCGTAAATTCGTCGGGGGCTATTCGGGCCAGGCGTTGCTCTGGATGACCTCGACGAAATCGGCCCGGACGAAGCCGGGCGCGAAGTGGGCTAGCACGTCGTCGTTCATCGTGCCGAAGGTGGTGTCGGGCCGGTCCTTCATGCCCTCGGTGAACGCGGCCAGGATCTGCCGTTTGAAGTCGGGCCGCGGGTGCGCGCTGATCACGGCGTCGATGAGTGTGCTCTCGAGATCCGCGTAGCCGATGCCGAGCACGTCGGTTTCCACGCCGGCGGTGACCAGAGCGATCTCGGGTTCCAGGTGGTAGGGGATTTCCGGGGTGGTGTGCAGCGCGATGCCCAGCCAGGCCAGGCGGATGCGGTCCTCGGGCAGGCCGTGCGCGGTGAGGAATCGGCGGGCCTCGTCGGCGCCGTCGATTTCGAAGCGCTGGTCGGTGCGCCGGTATTTCTCGGTGAGGCCGAGGTCGTGGAACATCGCGCCGACGTAGAGCAGCTCCGGGTCGGCGCTCAGGCCCAACCGGTTGCCCTGCAGCGATCCGAAGAGGTAAACCCGGCGCGAGTGGTGGAACAGCAGCGGGCTGGCGGTGTCGCGGACCAGTTCGGTGGCCTCGCTGGCCAGCCGGCTGTCCGGGATGTCGATGCCGGCGATGCGTTCAGGCATGGTGGGTCTCCTGGTCTGGTAGTTACCGGGGCCTGAGGTGGTAAAGGCCCGGTGCCCCCGGGCGCCGGGCCCCGGTCAGGCGGGTGTGGTCAGGACTGTGCGGCGCGGACGCCCTGCTCGACCCGGTCGCCGTAGTCTTTGTCCACGTTGCGCAGGTAGTCGAAAGCGCGGAGCAGGACGGGTTCGGTGACTCCGTTGAGGAGCTGGCCGACGGTGTTGCTGACCAGCCTGGTGCGGGCGGCGTCGTCCATGAGCTCCCGGACCAGGGTGCCGGCCTGGCCCCAGCCGTCGTCGGCGGCGTGCGGGGTGGAGGCGGCGTGCACCATGTCCCCGTCGGAGTACCACCCCGCTCGAAGGGCATGATCTGCATCTTGAGTGTCCAGCTGGGATGGTCCCCGTGTTTGATCGCGTCAAACAGGTCCCGGGTGTGGTAGTCGGGGTCGAGACCGGCCAGCCGGTCGCCCTCTTCCTGGGTGAGAAACTCGATGCCCTGGTTGGTCTTGAAGTGGTATTTGACCCAGTATTTGACTCCGTCAGCGTTGACCCACATGTAGGTGTGGCTGGAGTAGCCGTTCATGTGCCGCCAGCTGCGCGGGAAGCCCCGGTCACCCATCAGCCAGGTGACCTGGTGGCACGTCTGCGGTAGCAGCGTCCAGAAATCCCACTGCATGTCATTGCTGCGCAGGTTGTTGTCGGCGCGGCGTTTCTGGGAGCGGATGAAGTTCTGGAAATGAATGGGGTCGCGCATGAAGAAGACCGGGGTGTCGTTGCCGCCCATGTCGTAGTTGCCCTCGGTGGTGTAGAACCTCACCGCGAAGCCCCGCAGGTCACGCCACATGTCCGGGCTGCCCCGCTCGCCGGCCACCGTGGAGAACCGCGCCACCACCTCGGTGGTGGTGCCCGGCTGGAACACTGCGGCCTTGGTGTAGGCACTGACGTCGTGGGTCACCACGAACCGGCCAAAAGCGCCACTGCCCTTGGCGTGCGGCTGGCGTTCGGCGATGCGCTCGCGGTTGAAATTCGCCATCTGCTCGATGAGATAACTATCCTGCAACAGGATCGGGCCATCACGGCCCACGGTCAGCGAGTAGGTATCGCTCTCGACCGGGATACCGGCATCCGTCGTCTGCGTTGTGGGATCGATAGTGGTCACTATGTGCGATGAGGCCGCCTCGATGGGCCGTAAGAGTCCCGGTCGCGATCGGCCGGGCATCGCATGCACGGCAGGTTCATGGCTTCCAAAGTCGTCCATGAGCGCTCGCTCGTCTTCGATACCAGCGCCCATTTGCCATTCCCGCCGGCGGTAACCCGGACCTACCCGCTAGCTGCCAGACCCGAGCAGCCAGCCGGTGGGCTCGGCGAGGCGGTCCGCCTGGACTGGCCCCCACGAAGCCTTCGGATAGATCACCGGCTCTGGCCTGTCGGCGAGCAGCGCGCTGGCCACCTGCCAGACGTGCGCCAAGCCGTCTGGACGGGTGAACAACGAGCGGTCACCGAGCAGCACGTCGTGGATCAATCGCACGTAGGGCGGCAGCGGATGCGCTCCGGGCACCGTCCTGAGCGGCAGCGCGGTATGCGCCGTGGTCAGTGTCAAAGCCGGCCCGGGTTCCTTGACGACCAGCGACAGGTCAACTTCACCATCCCCGGCCAGGTCAAACGTCAAGACGTTGCCCAATGCCGGAAGCTCGCACGCCGCAGCGTCGGGCTGGCGGAACACCAGGCTCACATGCTGGCGTGACGCCGCCAGCTGCTTGCCGGTGCGCAGCAGGAACGGGATCCCGCGCCAGCGCTCGGTGTCGACCCATAACCGGGCGGCGACGAACGTCTCGGTGCGGGAGTCGGCGGCGACACCATCAATGTCCCGGTAGCCCTCGAACTGGCCGAGCACCACGTCGTCCGGCTCCAGCGGGCGGAACGCGCTGATCACCGCCTCCCGGGCCGCCGCCAGGTCGTCGGCGCGCAAGCTGGCCGGCGGTTCCATCGCGACTTCGGCAGCCAACTGGAACAGGTGGGTGACGAGCATGTCGAGCACCGCCCCGGTGCTGTCGTAGAACGTGGCGCGATCCGCGACGTCGAGCACCTCCGGCACGTCGATCTGCACCGCCGCTACGTGGGAGCGGTCCCATACGCCGCTGAACAGCCCGTTGCCGAAGCGCACGGCGTAGAGGTCCTGGGCCGCCTCCTTGCCCAGAAAGTGGTCGATCCGGAATATCTGTGACTCGTCGAGGACCTGATGAACCGCCCGGTCGAGGGCCTGGAAGGAATCCAGGGAGGTGCCGAACGGCTTTTCGAAGACGACCCGGGATCGGGCGGCGAGCCCGTGGCGCCCAAGGCCCCGGGTGAGGGTCTCGAACGCCGTGGGTGGCACGGCGAAGTAGTGCACCCGCTGAGGTGCCCCGCCAAGCTCGCGTTCGGCGTCGTTAAGGACATCGACAAGACTCCCCGGGTCCTCTTCCGAGAAGCCGCCGCCGGCGAAACGCAGCCGGGAGCAGAACTCGTCCCACGGGCCCTCATTGGGTTTCGGGCCGAACTCGGTCAACGCCTCGTGCACGCGGGCCCGGAACTCGTCGTGGCTGACCTCACCACGACCGTTGCCGATCAGCCGCCAATCGGGCGGCAGCAGCCGCGCCTGCGCCAGGCGGAAGAACGCCGGTAACACCATCCGGCGCGCGAGATCACCCGTCGCGCCGTACAGCACGAAGACAGTGGAGTCGGGCACCTGGTCAAGCTCGGACACGCACCACCCGCCTCGGGTGTCGGACTTGTGCACCGGCGAGCGGGCACCTGACGTCGAGAATTGTCTCAGGGGTGGGCGCTTGTCATCAGAGCTACCACCAATCCGCGCTGCTGGATAGCTGGACTCTTGGCATACCGGCCAGCTGGAACAGCAGGGTGATTTTACCCGAAGCTTGCCGGCGGTCATGGAACAATGGGCACGTTCTGCAAGCATCCGACAGCGCCCCGCTCCGGGCGGGGAGACGTAACACCGTATCGCTGGCAGCGGCGCCTCGTCATCAGGAGCTCGCATGGCAAAGCTGCTCATGATCGTATCCAGCGCGCGGATGATCAGGTTGGCGGACGGCCGCGATCACCCCACCGGCTACCGGGCCAAAGAGGTCCGCGAGCCGTATGAGACATTCGTGGCCGCGGGCGTTGACGTGGTGATCGCCACCCCGGACGGGAAGGCGCCCCAGCTGGACCCGTGGGGCCTGGAGCCGTCCTTCTATTATCCGCAGGTGGACGAGGACTTCATGTTCTCGGTGCTGCGCAGGTTCGCCTATCACGCAGACCGCGTCCGGGTGACGTTCACGCATTTCAGCGAGCTGAATCTGGTGGCGGTCCGGCGGGTCTACCTCGCCCTGCTGCGGACTGGCGTGGAACCGGCGCAGCGCGCAAGGCCGTCGAATCGGCAGTGCACCGGGCCTGGCGGCGAAACATTGACTTCATTGAGGTGCTCGCGGACGACGACGAGGTGACCAGCCGCCTGTCCGTGGAGCAGATCAGGGAGATCCGGGACCAGGTGTGGCAAGCCAGCCAGGCGAACGCGCGGCAGGCGGTCGACACCCTGTCACGGATTTCCGGACTGCGGCATCCCCGCGATCTCAGCGAGCTGACCGATGAGGAGATCTTGTCCTGTTTCACGTCACCGGCCACGGGTTGATTGACGACATCGTCTGCTATTGGGACAACGCGCAGTGGAAGAAGCAACTCGGCTGGTTCGAGGTCGCAGGACCGCTCACCATCTCCGGATGAGGCCCAGCCCGTGCCGGTCAACGCCCTGTTCGACGACGATTTCGTCACCCAGCTCGTGGTTGTGCTTGACACTGACACCGTCGCCGACGCGGCCCGGAAGGTCGCCGCGCAGGTGGTGGGCCGGCGGGTGCCCCCGCGCGAGGCCGGACTGGTGGTCCGCCTCGAGGGCAGGGTCGTCCCCGGCGACGTCACCGTGGCCGAGTCCGGCATCTCCGCGCTGGACATCGTGCACGTCGGCTGGACTGAGTAACGGCGGGAGGGCACCGATGAGCAAGCCCGTGGGACCGGTGCTGCGGATGTCCGACGACGTGGACGCCATCGTTGGCGCCATCGTGGACGATAACCCCGGCCAGGACGTCACCATCGTCGACCGCGGCGCCTACACGCGGGTCAGCGGTCACGGCGAGCTGCGAGTGACCCGGAAGTCCATCCAGCGCCATCTCGGGCGTGACTTCGAGATGCGCCAGCTCGAGGAACTGATGTCCGCCTTCGCCGGGCGCATCGACATGACCTCAGAAGAGGTGCGGTGGCGGCTCAAGAGTGAGCCGACATGAAGCGGAAACTGAAGACCTGGAGCTCGCTGGGTCAGCTCGGGCGCGTTCCCAGCGAGTACGAGATCGTCACACACAACCTCAACTACACCACCCGGCCCGGCCGCACCTCGGCACTGGAGTCAAACCCCACCATCCCGGCGAACATGTGGTTTCTGACCTACCGGGACCGCTCGCTGTTGCAGGCCGA
>DASTBN010000837.1:0-6126 GCA_035712045.1 Pseudonocardiaceae bacterium | reverse complement strand
GGCTCCGGTGCCGGGGATCTGCGAGTTGTGGTCGCGGCTCTCCAGGCGGTGGGTCACTTGCGGCGGATGGTGACCTCGCCCGGCACGTCGCCCTTATAGCCCGGCTCAAGCACCCCAACCCCGTGGCTTCGAGCCCCTCCGTCCGGTTCTGGCCCGGATAGGCCTGCTCGCCAGCCGACAAGCGGAGGACGCCGCCACCTCAATCGAGCACCAGGTCCCACTCCCGGGCGGCCAGCTCACCCAGCTGCCGTGAGGCAGGAACCAGTGTCATGCACCGGCTCCCGCCCACGAGCGAGCATTCAGACAGCGGTCATGTACTCACACCGCCACGGGCCTGCCTCGGCCCGGTCCCGTGGATCTTTCCGGTGTGGCCGCAGCCCTGCTGTCGCCAGTTCGACGTGAGAGCGGCGCGTCCTTAATCAAACGATTCTGGTGTCGAACCAGGCGGCAACAGGACATCGAAGATCCACGGGACAGGCCCTGATCGGCAATCGCACCTGAATGATCTGGGTGCGGCATGCCTCCGGGCTACCAGTCGTGGCCGCGTTGTTCCACCTCGACCGTCACCTTGTTCGATGTCGACGGCTTGAAGACCGCCGGATCGGCCGGGACGAACGTCGCGGTCAGCTCATGTTCACCTGCGGACAGCTGATTAGTGATCAAGAAGGCGATGGTCCCGATCAGAGGCTGCGGGTCACCGAGATTCCTATTCCCGTCCTTGAACTGGACCTTCCCTGTCACCCCATTCGGGTCGACCCACGCGATCAGGGCCACGAAGCCGCCCTGACGGATCTCCTTCGGGAACGCGAACAACGTGCTCTTGGTGGCCTTCGGTGATGGCTTCACCGTCGGTGTCGGTGTCACGGTCGGTGTCGGCGTAGGGGTTGGGGTTGGTGTCGGAGTGGATGGCGGTGTCGGCGTGGGGGTTGGGGTTGGCGTCGGAGTGGATGGCGGTGTCGGCGTAGGAGTGGGCGTTGGGGTTGGCGACGGTGCCGTCGGGGTGGTGTAGGTGGCCGACGTGGGGGTCACGGTGAAGAAAATCGCGGTGGTGAAATTGCCTTTAGACGTGTTGGTAAAGCCCTCGACGCACCGCAAATCCACGTCATATTCTCCGGTCACCAGCGGAATTCGCTGCTGATCGGCGGCAAGCCTCATGGTGAGGACGAACGGGGCGCTGAACGGGCTGTCGAAGGAGAGGTTCAGGTCCGTCGTGGACACCAGTGGAAGGTTGAAGCCATTAGGCCCGGTGACAATGACGTTGTAGCTGTCTGCGGTCGTCGGGCACCCGCCAGAGGTGGTGACCGTGATGGAAGAGGTGTCCAAACCGGTCGCTGGCTCCAGGGTCAGGGTACCCAGCGAGCCGGCGGGTGGCGCGGCGCTGGCCACCCCGTTGATGAGAAACCCTCCCCCGGCCGCGACGGCGACCGCGAGGCCTCCCGTCAGGAGTCGGCGGGGCAATCCGCTTGCGTGCATAATCGAACTCACTCTCGATTGTCGGGAAGAAGGGGGAGGATCAGGGGGTGCGGATGGCCGTGCTGCCGCAGGTGAGATGCGGGCTCAAGCCGAATCTCTTGATGGTGGTGACATCGGCGCAAACCTTGGATGTCGGTCCGACGAATACCTGATTAGTGAGGGTGCCGGCACCGATCTGGCCAGTGGGAACGACGTTGAACACAGGGCGGAGCAGCGCGGAATCAGGGTTGACCTGCATGGGTGTGACGCCGCCGATCCGGCGCAGCACAGTTGCGCTGTGCAGGTCGGGAACCGTTCCGGTCACCTGTGAGATCCATAGGGCGGTTGTGTATGGCATGATCTGGTTTGTCGCAGTGACAAATGTGCCGTTGTTCTCCTCTATTGGGGAACCATCGGGCGCCGTGTCCTTGACGCACGGGTGGGTGGTGGTGAAGTTGATCGCGTCGGTAAGGCCCAGTTTCGCCAGGAAATCTCCCCGGGTTCCCTCACCGAAATGTGGCAGCAGCGGCTGAACACTGGGGTTGGTGCAGTTGTAAGCGGCCGCCAATTGCACGATGGTCAGCGATGAGGGGACCGTGGTGCTGGCCAAGGTCACATAACCGAAAGCGTCATTTGCGAACGGGATGTACGTCAGATTCTGGCCGGGACGCGCCTGATGATCGTCCAGGCCGGAGCGGGCGAATTGCACACACCCGTCGGCAGTATGAGCGACCAGCGCGTCGACACCAGGAATATCACCATCGGGCCGGTCGATGACGCACCCGGTCGCTTTGGTCTGGATCGTCTCGGAGCCCTCGGAATCGTAGGATCCCACGATCTTCGTGCCGGCGCCGTCCGTGATGTTGTTGGCCAGGGCGTTCATGACCGCGTTCGTAACGCCCGCGCCGACGCCGGCCAGCGACCGGAAGGTGGGCGGGCCGGTGGGATCGGCCAGGGCCGTGCTGACGGTGAGGGAGAGGGTCGCCAGGCATGCGCCAGCGGCCAGGAGCAAGCTCCTCTTACGCATTTGTTGATATCCTTTGCCACGCAGGAAATGCGCGGAGAGGTTGTCCGCGCATGCGACAGTGACCTTGTGCACCATGGGCATGGGCGGTCACTGACGTCTTACTTGCGAATAGCTGGCCGAGCGTGTGGCCGAGGAGCTGGCACTCCCGGTCACAGCTCGGTCGGCGTCACCTCCTTCCGGGCGCGACGGGCCAGGACGGCGCCGAGCAGGGGCATGGCCGGTGCGGCCATGGCTGCTAGCGCGCCGCAGATCAGGACAGCCAGCAGCACCAGGCCCACCCTCAGCGGCGCGGGCAGCGATGGTGTGCGCCGCGATTCGGTGAGAGGCTGCTGGGCCACATGCCCGGCCGGTGCGGCGGGGGAGCCGGTATGACTGGCTGGATCGCGCGCGGCCGGTGTGGCGGCAGGGCTGCTGGGGTTAGCCAGGCCGCCGGGGCTGGTGGCGCGGGTCCCGGCCGCGGCTGCGGGGCGGCCCGGCGCGCCGACCGCAGCCGGGGAACCGGGCCCAGGGCTGGGTGATGATGCTGGGGGGATGGCGGCGGGGGCCAGGATCGCCGCTGCGGCGGCGGTGGTCTGGGCCCGCAGCGCGCCGGGCAAGGGGACCATGCCCGACGGAAGCTGACCGGGCGCCACCCCGGGCTGCTGGCCTGGGCCGACCGCGAAGCGCAGAAAACCCGCGTAGTCCGTCCTGGCCGCAGTATCCAGGGTGGCCGGTGTGGTGACCGCGTAGCTCAGCGCGGTGAGCGGGTAGGCCGCCGGGTCACCGGTAGCGGGGTCGGTGGCCAGCACCCCGGGCACCGCGCTGGGCTTCATCGCCGCCACTGCGGCCAGGAAGCTCGTGGCGCTCGGGATGACGAATTCACCAGCGGTGTTGCGCAGCGCCGCGACCGGCAGGCTGTAGCGGGCGGCCGTGGCGGTGTCCACCACGGCGAGCAGCGCCCGCTTACCAGGGTTCTGCGGGGGGAGTCGTTTCAGCCTCTCATCGATGAGCGTGTGGCCCTGTTCCTGGGTATCACCGCGGCTGGCTGAGCGGCCCGCGTCGTGCATGTCGCGGGTGTACGGGTGGTGGTCCAGGGTGCACTCCCGCAAGGTGGCCCGGTCGCTGACCCGGTAATCGGCGCAGACCTCGTCGTTGCGGGGAAACCCGGAGACAGGCAGGGCAAGTCCCTGGTTGGCCGGGTTAACCACCATGCCAGAGGGGTCGGGGGTCCCGGTGAGGAACGCGTGCGCGTCCGGGTCGGCGTTCACCCAATTCCACAGCAGCGCCGTGAGATCCGAGGTGCCCAGCTGCACCAGCGCGTCCGGTAGTTCTTGCCCGGGGCCAGTGAACCCCTTGTACTCGGGGTTGAGGTCGAGGAACTCCGGGTCTGAGGCCAGGCCGGCGGGGTTGTCTTTCAGGGCGCGGAAGGGGTTCGGGTCCGGGGGCGGCGCGGCCAGCACCGAGAACCGGTAGGACTGAGTGAGCAGCTTGGCCACCAAGCGCGGGGTGAGCTTCATGGCCCCGAACCGCTGGCCGTTCAGTTCCTGATCGGCGGCGGGCGCGTCCGGTGCTACCGAGTGCTCGATGTTGAAGGCGATGGCCAGCCCGGAAAGCCCGACCGGTGCGTACAGCGGCGGATTTTCCGGTGGTGGCTGGCTGGGCGGGATCGGGTTGGTCACCAGCGCCAGGCCCGGGGCGGCACCGGCGGCCCGGTTGCGGGCGACCTCATCGGGGAGCTGGATGTAGTTGAACAGTGAGCCACCGCCCTCGCACAGCGCGGGCTGCCAGCTGCTTACCGCGTCGGTCATCAACTCGTGACCGATCACGCTGCGCTCCGGCCGGCCGATCGGGCACGCCTGACCCACCGGCAGGAATTCCAGCCGCACCGCGATCCGGTTCTCCCAGTTGGATTCGCTCAGCGGCGAGGACTCCAGCAGGCGGCCGCCGTCGCTGGGCTTAACCGAGCCGTCCGCCTCGGTGCTCCCGCGTGGCACGATCACCAGCCAGCACGGCCGCCCGGTGGGGGCCCCGTCCGTGACCACCGGCTCGCCGCACCCCAGGCCAGGGGCCTGACGCACGGTCTGGACCTCGAAGAACTCCAGCCCGGTGCCATCACCGTGGGTGCTGGCCACGGGGATCTCGTTGGTGCTCAGGCTGTCGAAGAAATCACTGCGATCACCAGTGGCGGGACCGGTCGGCTTGTCCCCGCCGACCGCCCAGAACGGCACGGAGGCGACGTCCGGGCTATTGGCCGGCAGCCGCAGCGTCTCCTTCTGGTCGAGGAACGGGTAGGTGAGTTGCCGGCTCTTCACCCATGGGCCGGCTTCGGGGAGCCGGGTGCTCGCCGCGCCGTACTGACACTGGGTTCGCTCGGGTCCCTTCGGGTCATCACCCCAGCACTGCATGATCTGCATGTAGTTAATCCCGAACTTGCCCGCGAACGGCCGCGTCGGCTGGGCACCGGTCCAGGACACGGCGACCACCTGGTTAATCAGGTCGCGGGTCTGGCTGACCGTCACCCGCAGGCCCGCGAACTCCCCGGTGCCCGCCACCGTGACCGCCGAATCGGTCACCCCCCCGCGCTCGGGCGCACCCGGCGCCCCCGGGAAGCCGGAGAGGATGCCGATCATGCTCATTCCCAGCATCATCGTGCTCAGCACGACCAGCGCTCGGACGGCAGCCATGACAGCGGGTCTCCCGGACCAGGAAGCCGCATAGGCTTCCTATTCAGGTTTGCATTACCTAAGTTGGCCCCCGCAGGCGACACGGTCGTTCACCAACACCACTGGCACACGTCCAGTGCGCCAACAGGGGATGACGATCCATCACACGAGGGGTAGCGCCCGCCCTGCCCGTGCTAAGAACGCGTCAAGATCGCTGCCGAGATGACCTGCGGCTGTCACGCTCGGGTTGTGATCGATGTGCTCAAACGGATGCTGGTCGGGCGGCCGCGGCGCAGCGCGAGGCTGGGTGAGACGCTGCTGCCAAAGTGGCTGGCGCTGCCGGTGTTCTGCAGCGACCCGATCTCCTCGGTGGCGTACGCGACGGAGCAGATCGTGCTGGTGCTCAGCGCGGGCGGGCTCGCGGCGCTGACGCTGACCCCGTGGGTAGGGCTGGCCGTGGCGGTGCTGTTGGTGGTCGTGGTCGCCTCCTACCGGCAGACCTGCTACGCCTACCCGAACGGTGGCGGCGCGTTCGCCGTCAGCCGGGAGAATCTCGGCGAGTCGGCGGCCCTGGTGATCCTGTTGTTCCGGGCGTTCGCCTCCGGCTGCACCGCGCTGACCGGAGTGGAGGCGATCAGCAACGGGGTGCCTTCCTTCCGCAAACCCAAGAGCCGCAACGCCGCGACCACGCTGACCCTGATGGGCACGATCGCGATCACCATGTTCGGCGGGATCACGGCGCTCGCGGTCGCGCTGGGCACCCGCGCCTACCCGGATGGCAATCCGTCGGTGATCTCCCAGATCGCCGCGTCGGTGTTCGGCACCCTCGGCGCCGACTCGGTACTGTTCTACCTGTTCCAGGCAGCCACCGCGGGGATCCTCATCCTGGCCGCGAACACCGCGTTCAACGGCTTCCCGGTGCTGGCCCCCATCCTGGGCCAGCACCGCTATCTGCCCCGGCAGCTGCGCAACCGGGGCGACCGGCTGGTGTTCTCCAACGGCATC
>DASTBN010000836.1:0-4047 GCA_035712045.1 Pseudonocardiaceae bacterium | reverse complement strand
GAGGGGCGGCTGCTTGACGCCTCCAACACGACGCTGCGGGGGATTCTCACCCTCGACGGGGTGACCGCGCGCTGTGTCTACAAGCCGGTACGCGGCGAACGCCCGCTCTGGGACTTCCCGGACGGCACCCTGGCTGGCCGCGAGGTGGCCAGCTGGCTGCTCTCCGAAGCCACCGGATGGAAGCTGGTGCCTCCCACTGTGCTGCGCTCAGGGCCGCTGGGATCCGGCATGGTGCAGTTGTGGGTGGACACCGAGGACGAACGCGACCTGGTGGACGTGGTCGCCGTTGACGCGGTGCCTGAGGGCTGGCGCACGGTGCTGCGGGCCCAGGACCTCCACGGTAACCCGGCGCTGCTGGTGCACGCCGACACTGAGGACATGCGCCGGCTGGCGGTGCTGGATGTGCTCCTCAACAACGCCGACCGCAAAGGCGGGCACGTCCTCGCCGGGCTGGACGGCACGGTGTACGGCGTTGACCACGGGATCTGCCTGCACCGCGAGAACAAGCTGCGCACCGTGCTGTGGGGTTTCCTCGGTGAGCCACTGCCCGCAGCGGCGCTCGAGGTGCTGCGCCGCCTGGAGTACGAGCTGGACGGCCCGCTGGGCGCCGCGCTCACCGAGCACGTCACTCGCGCCGAGGTACGCGCCGTGCGGGCTCGCGCCAAGGCGCTGCTGCGCACCGAATCATTCCCGGCGCCCAACGGGCACTGGCCAGCGATCCCGTGGCCAGCGTTCTGACCAGACGGTGGCCACGGTCCTTCGCCGATAGGCTCACCGCACCGCTGCCCGGGCCCGCGCAGTTCGTCAAGTTGTGGCGGGAAGGCGGCTTCGCTGGCGCGGCCGAGGGGATAACGCGGATTCCAGTGGCCCGGCGGGCGCCGTTGCCGACGGCCGGTGCCTGGCTGGTGTGGCTCGGGCACGCTTCGTTCCTGCTGCGGCTCGGCGGGCGCACAGTGGCGGTGGATCCGGTGCTGTCGCAGCGGATCCTGGGCGCGGGCCGGCGATTCACCCCGCCCGGCCTGAATCGGCTCCCGCTGCTGGATCTGCTGCTGATCAGCCACAACCATTACGACCACCTGGACGCCCCCACGGTGCGCACGCTCGCCCGGGATACCCCCGTGGTCGTACCGGGAGGGCTCGGCCGGTGGTTCCGCCGCCGCGGCTTCGCCTCGGTCACCGAGCTGGACTGGTGGGAGTCGGTGCGCCTCGGTGCCCTTGAGGTGAGCTTCGTACCGTCCCATCACTGGAGCGGGCGGGGCCTGTTCGACCACTGCGCGAGCCTGTGGGGTGGCTGGGTACTCACCGCTTCTGGCGGCCCGCGCGTCTATCACGCCGGGGACAGCGCCTACGGCCCGTTCTTCGCGGAGATCGGCTCGCGCTACCCGGGGATCGGTGCCGCGATGCTGCCGGTCGGGGCGTATTCGCCACGCTGGTTTATGCGGGCGATGCACGTTGATCCCGAAGGTGCCGTGCGGGCCGCTCAGGAACTCGGCGCCCGCGTGATGGTGCCGATGCACTGGGGCACCTTCTGTCTTTCCCGCGAACCAGCCCTGGAGCCCATCGAGCGCACCCGCGCCGCATGGGCCGCCGCCAGCCGCCTCCGGGCGGACCTGTGGGACATCGCGGTAGGGGAAAGCCGGCTGCTCTAAGGGTCGCCGCCGTCGGAGGTCGCATCCCCGACAGAGCTTGATCGAACATCTGCATCACCTCGTCAAGCACCTCGACGCGGCACTCGCTCGCGGTGGCCAGCAGCATCGGGTACCGCTTGTCCAGGTCACAGAGCAAGACATGCCGAAGATATGCCGCGAACTGGTCTTATCGGGTGAATCCACATAAGTAAGGTTAGCCTTACCAACTCACGGGGCACCTCATACCTGACATTTCGGTCACAAACGCCCTCCGACCCGTCAAGGAGGAGCCCATGGGCATCACCGCTCCTTGTCCACCCGCCAGGAGCCTCAACGCGCGCTCCCCTCCCTGTCCGGAGTTGCCGGTCGTCCCGCCCGCCGTCGGACTCCAGCGGTGGCTGGGACCTTCCTTCGAGGTTCCTGAACGTGCCAAGTCGATCAAATCGGACCGACCCCGCGATAGTGGTCTGAGATACCGGTCAATCGGCCGCCTCGTGGTCTAGCAATTAGTGAGAAATCACGCCGCCACCAACGGGCGGCTCATCGACCGCTGGCCAGCTCAGGGCCGCCTCAAAACGTAGTTAGTCGTACGCGAACGCATAAACTATCAGAACTATCAGATTGTGAGGTCATGATGACTCGGCCAGATTTTTATGTTTTCACCCGTAGTGATCTCGCCGATCTCGAGATCAGTCCAACCGAAGTGATCTCTGCCGTGCGCGAAGGTTACCTGGCACTGGCGGACAGGGGGTCGCGTTGCCCGACAAAGCTGATGATGCCATTGCCCGAGGGCGAAAGAGACGCGGTTTCCTACGCGATGCTCGGTTATGATGCGAATACACAGTGCGTCGGCTTCAAAACTTCCTACCGCCAGGGGGCCGACAACCGGGAAAAATATTATACGGTTATCAGCCTGTACGACGATGCCACGGGACTTCCATTTGTTTTGATGGATTGTGACCGGGTTGGCGCCTCGCGAACGCCCGCTACAACGGCATTGATCGCGGAGGCGTGCGCCAAGCCAGGTGCCCGCTCCGCGCTGATGATCGGCACTGGGGTTCAAGGCCATAATACTCTTCCCTATCTGCTGACCGTTCTTCCAAAGCTGGACCGCCTTATGCTGTACGGAACGCACCCGGATGGAATCAAGTCGACCATCGAAGTGTTCCAGAGACACTTTACCGACCGGCACATCGAACTTGTGTCCAACGTGCCGGCGGCGGTCAGCGAGTCCGATATTGTCGTCGTTGCTTCCGGTCGGGCCGCCCATCCTCAGGTCAAAACTAGTTGGATGAAACCGGGAGGGCTCATGATATCCGTTTCCAGCAAGGGCGTGCACTCATCAGCGCTCCTGGAGGCGGATTACGCTATCGCTACCAGCGAAGGACAGCTGGGAGTTACCGGATCACGCTTCGCCGCCACCGGCGGAAGCCTTCAGATCGATGCCGAGTTCCCGGACGTGCTCGCGGGCCGGGCACTGGGGCGACGCATTCCCACGGACCGGGTCTTCGCCTTTAGCAGTGGCATGGTCATTACCGATATTCCAGTCGCGCATGCGTTAGCCACACGGGCGATCGCCGCAGGGCGTGGGCAGCGGGTGCAATTATGGAGCTAACCACGTCGACGATCTCCCTGCCTGCGATCGAACCGCATTGGGTACAGGAGATTCGGGCTGACCAGCATCTTCTGCCTGACATAGCCCATGCCGTGCGAGGACCTTTTCATGTGCTCTTCCCAGCGTGCTTCCCGGAGAATATCAACGCGTTCAGGGCCGCCTTGGCCGACGCGGGCGTCGAAGGTGAGATCTATTTCGGAAAGAAGGCCAACAAAGCGTCTTGCTGGTTGTCATCCTGTGCCGAGACCAACGCCGGGGTCGATGTGGCCAGCGTGCCTGAGTTAGTACACACCCTCGGCCACGGAATTCGAGGAGGGAATGTGATGATCACCGGCGCGGCTAAAAGCGAGAAATTACTCTGGCTCGCAGCCCGCCATGGGTGCCTGATCGCGGTCGACGCGCTGGATGAACTGGAACGAGTGATTTCGGTGGCACGGTCGAATATGATGATCCGCATCCTCCTGAGAGTCCTTCCGAATATCAATCCGTACAGCCGCTTCGGGCTAAGCGAAATTGATCTGGATCACGCGCTAACACGGTGTTCCTACGAGCGCGAACGAGTAATCATGGAAGGATTCTCGTTTCACATGAATGGATATGAAATAGCACCACGAGTATCGCTAGCCTCTGATTTGGTCGACCGATGCGTGGAAGCCCGCTCTCGGGGCCTGATCGCCAACTCGATTTCGATAGGCGGCGGATTCGCTATCAGCTACCTCGATGCGGCGGACTGGCGGCGATTCAAAGAGAACTACCAAGATTCCTGGTTTCACGGCAACAAGACGTTCACCCATTTCTATCCTT
>DASTBN010000835.1:0-4962 GCA_035712045.1 Pseudonocardiaceae bacterium | reverse complement strand
GCCCTGGCCGGTGACGCTATGGCCAACGTGCGGTGGCTGATCTCCGGACAACGTTTGGCTCAAGCTCCCAGCGGCCTGCGTGGATTGTGCTTAAGTCGCCCAATGCTAGAAGGGCATATTCGCGCTCGGGTCCGCGCACTGCCCCATGTGCACATCATCCACCAGTGTGATGCGTTAGGCCTGACCATTAGCCTTGACCGTCGCCGCGTCACCGGTGTCCGGGTGAGGTCCCGGGCCTGGGGGAGTACAACGCAGGTGCTGCCGGCTGACCTCGTAGTGGACGCCACTGGTCGCGGCTCGCGTACCCCGGTCTGGCTTGAGCAGCTAGGCTATCCTCGACCGGCCCGAGAACACGTGCAGGTCCGGGTGCGGTATGCCAGTCGGATATTCCGGCTACGCGACGGGGCGCTGGGCGACGACCTGCTGATCATCGCCGCTCGCACCGCATCCAATCCCCGCAGCGGAGCGCTGACCAGCATTGAGGGTGGCCAGCACCTAGTCTCGTTGGGGGGCATCCTGGGTGACACGCCGCCCTTAGACATCCCCGGGTTCTTTGCCTACGCTCAATCACTGGGCTTTTCTGATATTTATGAAGCGATCGCTGACGCACAGCCTGTGGACGATGGGGCATCTTTCCACTATCCAGCCAATATCCGCACCCGCTATGACCGACTCCGGCGCTTCCCGGACGGATTACTTGTGCTGGGAGACGCTGTATGTGCTCTCAATCCGCTCTACGGCCAGGGTATGGCCGTCGCCGCCCTGCAAGCTACCACGTTGCGCCAGATACTCGATGCCGGCTGCCCACCGGCTGCCCACCGCTACTTCCGGCGCATCGCCCGTGTAATCGACGCGCCCTGGAACATCGCCGTTGGCGGTGACCTGGCTAACTCCGCCGTCGCGGGTAAGAGGACCATCCCAATTCGGCTGCTCAATGCCTACCTACCCCAGCTGCACGCGGCTGCGGCCACCGATCCTGCACTCGGGCGTGCCTTCGCACGGGTTACCGGATTAATCGATCCTCCAAGCAGCCTGTTGTTACCTCACCGACTTACCAGGGTGCTCACCACACACCTCTACAAACGACCCCGCCAAGCGACCACCCGGACCAGTAACGACACGACCCCGGTGATTCGGGGTGTCGAGAAGGTAGCTGTCACGAAGTGCCATCGACAGCATCGGCGCAGCTCAGCGCAGTAACCGCTGACTGTTGTGACGCGCTCTAAGGACTTCTACGAAGATCACTAGATAGGTCGCTGACCAGCAAAGACATCACGGTTGGCGCCTGGTGACAGCTACCTTCACGACACCCGAGGCGAAGGGCATCCTCGCCATGCACCAAAAGTCAGCAGCGAGGCAGCCCGTCAGACACCTTGGAGAACCGTAGCAAACCGGGCATTTGAAGGTCTGCTGCGTGGCTTCCGGGTGGGCAAGTGGATCAGTTCGGGTGGACCGAACGCTCAATACAACAGTGCCCAGCCTGGCACCGACACGAGATGAGCACCCAATTCACCACCTGGAACCAGGTCGTTGGACTGCCTACCGCTGCCTGACCGCAGGCACTGAATCACACGCCCGAGGCCAGGACGCCCAGCCACCATCGACCGCCAAACAAGCTGATAATGCCAGTTCCAGGTTGGCGTCCTGGGGTCCGGCGGCTCCAACGGATCACTCCCTCATCGGAGAGCGAAACATTTTGGGGGAGGTGGTGCTGAGCTGGGGACTCGGACCGGCGGCCGAGGTCCAGAGCGATGGTGCTTATCTGCGGAGGAGCGTCGACCTCGGTCCAGCCTCCCAGCACCGATTCGCAGGCCAGCCACGCTCGTAGCTTGCCTCCCCTATTTTGTTTCGCTTTCCCTTATGACGACTTCACATGCTGGGATACCCAGTTCTGGATTGCCACCAGCGTCTGCGGGGCCGAGCGGGCGAGCGTCACATAGTGATAATGGATCGGCGGCTGGTCAATGTGTGCAGCGGGTGCCTCGTGACACGGTTTGTGACGCGGGGCCAGTTGGCCGAGGCCGATCACCTGCTACGCGAGTGTCAGGAGGCGTTCGACATCGCAGGGGACATCACTGCGCTCGGCATGGTCTACGGCGCGCGCACCAATCTGGAAGTTAACAGAGGTCACTACCGGGACGCCGCCGACCTCCAACGTACCGCGTTGCGCCTCACCTACACCCGACTCGACCCGCGCAACATCTCGGTCTCGCACTACAACCTGGCTACTTACCTCTCCTGTATCCGGGCGGATCCCGGTGAGCAGCGAGCCCACCGTCTCGCCGCTGCCCTCCTCGACCACCTCGCCGGTGACACTCACTCGCTCAACATCACACTCCGTGCGCTTGCCCGCGAGCTCCGCAGCGATGCTGACCGGCCCGGCGCACCGGTGCCGCCCACGACGGTGCCCGACGTCATCAGGCTGGTCGATGCCGGTGAGGGTGTCCACTTCGGCCAGCTCGTGGCCGCGCTGTGCCTCGATCCCGGCACCGCCAACCACGCCTTGGCCAAGCTGCTCGCCACCGCCGCCACCCTGCCCGACGACCGCATCGACCGCGTCCTTGCGGAATGGGACCCCCTCATCACCGCCATCGCCACCGCGGCCGCCAACGGTCACACCCCGCCGAGCTCATCAGCATCCTCGACAAGCTCGGCGCCCGCACCGACCGGGCCGCGCTGAGCCAGGTCCTGGCCGGAAACCGCGACCGCGCACAGCTGCTGCTCACCGGTCTCGATGCCATCGGCACCGCGATCCTCACCACTGTCCCAGACTGCCTCCCGAACCACCCTGGGCAGCACACATGACCAGCGCCGCCACCATCGATGCCCTCAACCGACCACCAGGCCATTCGCATCCTGGCCCTCGTCGTTGACCACCAGGCGCCGCTGCCCAACCCCGCCCGGCTCCGGGAACTCGAAGCCGCTGTCTCTCACGCCGCCGACAACCCCGACTTCCAGCCTCACCACCAAGCCGACACCCCGCCACCCACGAAGGTGATCTCGCCCGCACCACTCTCGCCTATCTCGCTGCCACCCGACCCGACCTCGTGGCCATCATCGATCACGCCGTGCGACTGGCCGATGACACCACCCGCTTCGAGCCCGCCACCCTCGCACTCGGCGGCCTGGTTCTCATCGCCCTGCAAACCGAGATCACAATCGACCGCGACACCGCCGGACAATGGCAATTCCGGCTGCACAAGAAAGCCATGCGTGACTCCGCGCTCGGGCGGCTCCTCGGAAAACTCCTCGCCCTCTACACCAACCAAAGCCACTAAGTTAGCGCCCAGCGGTTCGCCTTCCTTAACTGAGAGCCGCAGCGGCGCGACCGTCGACCTGCACCTGTCGGCGTGAGGCGTTGCCTGCTGTCTCAGGTCCGAAAGTGGCCGAGGCGTCGGCATTGACGCCGGTGAGAGCGATGGTGGTGAGTCGCTGGGGTTCGGTGGGCACGATCCCGCTCCCGTCTCGATCGTGCGCGACCGCGCGACACGACGCGCCGACCAGCAAAGCCTCTGCCGAAATCTTTCCTGCTATGAGCTGGGTTCGCCGAGCTCGACCATCACCAACCCAGCAGCATGAGTGCACTGGTGCTCGACGCGGGGCGTTCATCGCGGTGGATCGGGGCGACCGTGCCATGGTCGCTCGCCTCCGGGTGGCCCACCAAGGGGATGTGAACTACGTAGCACGGGCGTGGTGGTCACCCAGGTCTGGCGAGATCCCGCCGGACGCCAGGCGAGCCTTGCCCACTCGCTCAAGGCCGTCGACGTCAAAGCTGTGGATCAGCGCCTGGGGCGGGAAGTCGGCGTGCTCCTGGGTCGGGCGGGCACCGAGGACGCGGTGGATGCCCGCGTCGTGGCTATCACCGCCACCGGTGATCGCATCCTGACCAGCGACGCGGCTGACATCCACCCGCTGGTCGCCGTGTCTGAGCGCTCGATTCTCGTCGTCCCCGTGTGAGCGGGCGCGAAGCCGCCGTGAACTCGACCACAGCTACGTTTCAGGCCCGAAAATGTGCCTGGTGTCGAGATCACGGCAGCTAAGAACCGGTGCCTCCGCTATCTGGCTTTGGCGAGGACGGACCGCAGGGCGCTGTCCACTCCGGCCAGGTTGTTGTTGATATCTCCGATGATCGATCCGACGGGTTCGGTCTTCTGAGCCACCACGGGGAGGCTGTCGGTGACCGCGCTGAGCTTGGAGTTGACCCGCCCGAGCACGAGCGCGATGCTGATCAGGTAGGCAGCGAGCACTACTACGGTGAGCAGTGCGCCGATGATGGTGATGACAGCGGCAGCTGGCATGGCAATTCACTCCTCACAGGGCTCGGGAAACCGCTTTCACATAGCGGGTGAGGCCAGCGCACACCCCTCGCACGCGGTCGCGGGTGGGTCCTAGTTGCTTCACGTCGTCGACCGCGATGACGATTCCCCCGGCTTGATCGTGAATGGTGTCGACGTTCTTGCCGATGTCGGACACGGAGCTCGCCAGGCGCTGCAGGAGTATCACCACGACGGGTATGACCACGAGGATGAAGATCGCGTTGCCGATCCACCACAGTGCCATCGTCGCCTCACCTACCCTCGCTTGATCATGGGATCAGGATCCGACGCCGCGTGCCGGGCATTGCCGGGCATCTCGGTTCGCGACTGCCGCGGGATCTGGGACCGCGCCTGCCGCGCGGGCAGTGACTCGGCCGCCTGCGCGACCGCCGGTAGCATGCCCGCGATGGCGTCCAGCTGCCGGTTCAGGATCGCGGCCCCGGCGCCGACCAGGAATACATTTCCTTGGATCGACCTGAGGACCACCCCGCTCACGTGCCCGAGGGTGGTGGCGATGGAGCGCAGCCGAGCAGTGATCGCGATGACGAACAGCGCCAGCACGGCCACCAGGGCCACGATCTCCACAACGGTCAGGGTCACGAGTAACTCTGTGCTCATGGCTATCCCACCCCTAGCAGCCGGGCAT
>DASTBN010000834.1:0-24269 GCA_035712045.1 Pseudonocardiaceae bacterium | reverse complement strand
CGCATCGAGCGGGACGTCATCTTCACCGCGGCGGCAATCGACGCCTGGAAGGCCGACCCGCACGCCCACCCGCTCGCCATCTGTCCTGCCTGTCGTGTCGATCCGGATCCGACGATCGAGATGCTGGTCGAGATGGCGATCCTCTACCAGTCGCCGCGCGCCTACGCCCGCGACCTGTTCCCGCAGGACTTCGTCATCGACGTCGACGACGGCCACACCTGGTACAAACAGCGGGTGTCGTCGCTGACCGAGCTGCGGACGATCGAGCGCGAGTCCGAACGCCACGCGCGCAATGAGCCGAAGTGCACGCCGCTGGTTTTCAGAGAGTTCTCGCAGTCCCGATCCAATCGCCTGGTCCACACCCTGACCGACACCAGCTACGAGCGCGGCCGGGCCAAGAAGCCGGTGACCCGGACCCAGTCCGGACAGCGCATCGTGGCGAGAGCCGTGCCCGATCCGACGTGAGAAGGAGTCACCAATGGCCTACATGGGATTCAACGCGTTGAAGTCGAAGCTGGCGACCGGCGGCGGCGTCCGCAACCCGGGAGCGGTGGCGGCGTCGATCGGGAGAAAGAAGTACGGGGCCGGCGCGATGTCCAAGGCGGCGTCGAGCGGGACCTCGCTGCGGGGACGCCGGCCGCTGTCGGCGGCGCCGCCCTCGCCGATGTCGCGCGGCTGATGATCAGCCGTGGCCGCGGCAGGGTAAATGGACAACCCATTCCTCTACGACCAGGCCCGCCGGATGCTCCCCTCGGGGCAGACCGGCCCGATCCTCGCCTGGATCAAGGAGTGTGTCGCCGAAGGCGAAGCGCTGATGCAGGCGGACCCGATCTGGACCGAGATCGATCGCAACCAGGAATACGTCTCGGGCCGGCAGCGCGCACTCTCGGTCACCCAGGACCGGCCGCCGTATGTCAGCCACACCGTGGTCAACGAGACCCGGCGCACCCACCGCCGCCACGTCTCGGCGCTCACCGACGTCAAGCCGGTCTACGCGTTCCGCACCGCCAACCCGAACTTCCAGTCCCATGCGCTGCTCCTGAACAACCTGACCACCGTCTGGTGGATCAACACCTTCGCCGATCTGTCCCTGGCCGACGCCGTCTCCTACGCGTTTGCCGGCGGCAGCGGCGACCTGGTGCTCGAATACAACCCGTTCTACGGGCCGATGGGCGACATGGTCCTCTACCCGCGCGACGCCCGCGACACCATCCCGATCCGGCCCTCGCGCACCGGCGGGGTGCAGACCTGGTTCGGGGTGATCCTGCGCGAGGCCCACTCCTACAACGTGCTGGCCGCGACCTACCCGCAGAAACTGCCGCTCTTGAAACAATCGGCGTCGCCGTGGGGCTCGGGGATCTTCACCAAGATCCGCTCCTGGACGACGCGGATCACCGGCGGCGGCGCCACCTCCACCCTGTCCGGCCTCAGTAAAACCTTCACCGGGCAGCAGGCGATCTCGGGCAACGAAGTCCTGATCTACAAGACGTTCCTCTCCGACCCGTCGATCAACACCACCGATCAGCCGATCCTGATGGGCAACGCCGGCACCTCCTGGGCCTACACCGTGCAGCCCGGCGACCGGCTCTACCCGCAGAAGCGGCTGATCGTCACCACCGAAGCCGGCATCCTCTACGACGGCCCGTCGCCCTACTGGCACGGCATGTTCCCGGTGGCGCGACTCAAGCTGATGTCCGTCCCCTGGTCGTTCTTCGGCTTACCCCTGTGCGACGTGCAGATCGGTTCTGGTCTCCAGGACGCGACCAACGACGTGCTCAACGCGATGCTCGACAAGGTCCGGCAGCGCAACCGGCCGCCGATGGTCGGCAACGCGAAAGTCCCCGAGCCGATGCTGCGCACCTTCGATCCGCTCAATCCCCGAGCCCGCCTCCGCACCAACGAGCAGATGGGGACCGGGCTGCAGATTCCCGAGATTCCCGACCTGCCCAACTTCACGCTCGATCTGTGGCAGGCGCTCCGCTCCTGTCTCCACGACCTGACCGGCGACAGCTCGCTCGACGCGCTGCAGCAGGCCGCGGCCAACCAGTCCTTCGACCCCGAGTCGATCGAAGCCTGGATGAACGCGATGTCGCCGGAGATGAAGCTGGAAGGGCGGCAGGTCGAGCTGTGCCTGCGCGAAGTCGCCGAGATGCAGCGGTCGAACATCTTCCAGTTCTACGACCTGGAGCGGCGGATGACCGTGCTCGGCGACGCCGGGATGACGCTGCAGGACTTCGACTACGACCCGAAGAACCTGATCCCGGCGATGAAGCCCGGCGACAAGGGCTACCTGCCGCAGCTCGACGTCAACAACGACAAGACCGAGCGGGCGCAGTTCTTCCTCAAGCTGTTCACCTTCTACCTGACCCCGAACAGTCTCCTCGCCCTGAACGCCAATGCCGAGAAGCTGAAATATGTGATGCTGTTCCGGGCCGGCGTCATGGACATCTGGTCACTCGCCGAGAAACTGGAAATCGCCAACTACGGCGACCCGCCGACCATGCCGCTGCCGATCGAGCCGCAGCCGCACGACCCGAAGGAGCTGGCCGCGATCCAGGCGGGGATGGTGCCCAACCAGTGGATCGATCCGCAGACCGGGATGGTCCTGACCGTGCGCAAGCCGATCTCGGTGACCGAGCGGCTGATGGCGCAGCAGATGCTCGGGCTCGGCCAGACGGTGTCGCCGGTCGGCCAGAAAGCCTCGGCTCAAACCGGGCCGGCGGTCGACGTCCAGGACAACGGCGACGGCACCAAGCGGATCAAGATGGTCGAGAGCAAATCGTCGCATCATCCGACGATGGCCCGGCGGGCACAGACGGCGGCGCAGTAATGGGAAAGAAAGCGGTCAGCCACACGCTCAGGAAAAGGAGCCGGAAGTCCATGACCACTGCCAAATCCGACGACGAGAAGGACGAGAAGTCCAAGTCCACGACCCACCCGGCGCCGCCGGCTCCGTCAGCCCCGCCGCCACACCCGGCTGACGCGCCGACATCACCAGGCGCGGGACACAGCCCGGCGGCCCATCCGGCTGCGGCCGGCCATCCGGCGGGGAAGGGCGACGCGGGCAAGGCGAAGGAGCCCGAGCCGCCGCCGAACCAGGGCTACCCGCAGCCCGGCTAGGATGGATCTCTTTCTCCTGCGCGATCAGCCGGTCGACGATCTCGTCCTCGGCCGGCTGTTCATCGACCACGCGTTCACCTGGTACACGCTCGAAGACAGTGCGGATCGGATTCCGCCCGGCCGCTACCGGGTCGGGTTGTCGCATTCGACCCGCTACAACCAGACGCTGCCGCTGGTCACCGGCCACGGCCGCGTCGTCCGGATGCACCCGGGGATCGTCGCCGGCACCACCCCGCCCGACCCCTCGCCGCCACTCGATCATCCCGGCGGCATTCTGGTCGGCGGCGGGGTCAGCAAATCGACGGCCCTGCTCACGATGGTCTACTGCGAGCAGGCGTGTCAGAAGCTGGTGGCGGCGCTGGCGGCGCGACTGGCCGGCGGCGAACCGATCGACCTGGAGGTCGGCACCGATTCGCTGTAGCTGCGGGGATGCCTGCTCCGGTCTCGTTCCTCACCGTCCTCGCCCGCCATCCCGATCGCCGCTACTCCTTCGCGCAGCTGCTCGATCTGGCGTACCGCTGCCGCTACGACGGCCCGCTCGTCCTCCACTTCCGCGGCGGGATCGCGCGCACCTTCGAGGCCGGACGACCGTTGATGGGCGTGTTCGACACGCCGCGGCTTGACAAAGCTCGGTCCTCTCCCCCATGCTCACCCGAGTCACCGGCTCTACTGGATTGATCGCCGCGACCTGATTCCGATCGGGTCGCTGGAGAAACCGCCATCAGCCGGGTCTGTTCTCACCGCGAGCGCAGGCCCGGCTTTTTCTTTGTGGAGTGCTCGCCGATGCCGAAGGACATGGCTGGCGTGATGCACGAGTTCAAGCACGGCCAGCTCCACTCGGGATCGAAGTCCGGTCCGGTCGTCAAGTCCCGCAAACAAGCCATCGCGATCGGCATGAGCGAACAGCGCAAGCTGCGCGGTGGCAAAGCGCCGATGTCGAAAGGACGCTGAGTCATGGCCTACAAGGCAATCACCGCAGCCAAGGGCGGCGTCACCGGCGACAAGAAGATCGCCGGGTTGAAGAAGCCAGGCCGTCAAGGCAAGGTCGGCGGCATCTCCACGCCGTTCTCGAACCGGATCGTCAAGGGCCGGGTCGGCAAGTAGCGCTCACGCGCACCAACGAATACTGCGATGCCGCTGCCCGGTTCTTCGATCGACGCCCCGCCGCCGTCACCCGCGCTCGACCCGCAGGCCGCCCAGGAAGCCGGCCCGCAGGGCAATCCGCCGCTCCCGGCCGATCAACTGGCGCAGCCGCTCGGGCCGCAGGGTCCGGACATCTCCGGCCTCAACGCCTTCACCAACAAGATCGTCGAAGCCTGCCTCGCGGTCGCCGCCGGTTTCCCGTCGATGGGACCGACGATGCAGCAGGCGGTGGCGGTGATCCAGAACGGGCTGGCGCAGTTCGGGGCGCAAGCCTCCTCGATTCCCGGGATTCAAGGCCAGTCGGTGACCCAGGCCGGGCCGCAGTTCCCGGGCGCGGTCGCCGCCGGCAAACCGTTCTGATTTTTCTGTACCTCGTATGTCCACACCCCTGGCTCACACCGCGAAGGCAGCGCTGGCGCGCAGCCGATCGGCCGCCCGCACGCGCCGCTGGCTCTCGGTCCCTGAAGGGGAGCTGTCGATGAGAGGACGACCACGATCATGGCAGTCGACTTCGCAAAACTGAATACGGATCTCGACGCAATCCTGGAGATGATTCCCGAGGAGCAGCGGGCCGCCGCCCGTCCGCTCTACTCGCGGCTGCAGGATCAGACCCGGGAAGTCTCCAACCTGCACCGCCAGGTCACCACCGTCGCCAACGAGCAGAGCAGCTGGTGGCAGAAGCACCAGAACGACGTCACCGAGCTGCACGAACTGAAGCAGCGGCTGGCGGCGAACGCCAACGCCAACGGCAACGGCAACGGCAACGGCAACCCGATTCAACAGGCGGTCGATCTGGAGACCGTCCGGCGGCTGATGCAGGAGCAGCGGGCCGCCGACTTCGAGTCGGTGCTCGGGCTGGTCACCACCATCCCGGACATCCCGCTCGCCCACTTCATCGAGTTCGGCGAGAAGCTCAATTCACGCGAGCTGGCAGCCGGCGCGATGAAGGCGGGCAAACCGGTCGAGGACTACTACCGAGAGATGGTCGCCGAGCGCCGGCAGAAGAAAGCCGACGAGGTCAAGGCGGCCGAACTGGCCAAGGCCCGGGAGGAAGGGGTCGCTGCCGGGCGCAAGGAGATTCTGGAGCGGACCGGACAGGGGATGCCCTACCCGGTCGGCATGACGGCCCCGACCACGCTCGCCGGGCTGAAGAAACCAGGCGAGGGCCAAGTCAATCCCTACAGTCTCGAAGCCGCAGTCGCCACCGCGAATGAGGTGATGGCGCGCGGCAGCGGGACCTAGTTCCTCGTCTGCCTGCCGGCAGCGGTCCGGTGCCGGGCGAGGATGGAGTACTGACGATGCGAACGCTCGAACGCGTCCTCGCCTGGACGCTCTCCCATCCGCGCCTGACCGTCCTCCTCGTCTATCTCGCGGCCATCTGGCTGCACCCGTCCACCGCCGCCGCGCTGCCGTTCATCGTCGGCTTCATCACCCTCGATCCGGTGAACACGGCGACCACCAAGAACATCATGCCGGGCCTGGCCGACGACTTCTTCAAGGCCGACCCCTTATTGGAGTTCTTCAAGAACCGGCACCACGTCTATCCCGGCGGCCCGATCATCCAGGAGAACCTGATCTACAAGCCGATGATCGGCGCGGCCTATGCGAAGGGAGTCGGCGGCTTCAACATCTCCAAGCGGCAGACCTTCACCGGTCTGCAGTTCGGGCCGCGCTACTACGAAGTCTCGATCCCTGAATATCTGGAAGAAGTCGAGATCGAAGTGAACGGGCCGACCGCGGTCCTCTCGATGGTCAAGACCGACATGGGCAACGGCGCCCTGACCATGTCCGCCATTCTCGCCATCGACCTGTATCACGACGGCCAGAACATCGGCGGCGTCGATCACACGCTGCACATGAACGGACTCAGCGAAGCGCTCAGTGACGGCACCAACGCCAGCTGGGACGGCCGCACCTATTCGAGCTACGGCCAGCAGACCCGCGCCGACCTCGGCCCGGCGATCAAGACCCCGGCCGGCTTCATCCCGGCCAACGTCAACGGCACGATCACCTATCGCGTCCTGGAGCACTCCTATCAATCCGTGGTCATCGGCAAGGAGCATCCGGTCCTCGGGCAGACCTCGAACCGGGCGATGGGGTTCATCGGCGAGAACTTCCAGCCGGCGCAGCGGGTCGACGCGGTCGAGCCGACCATCGGCTACACCGGGATCAAGTTCAAGCAGGCGACGATCGTCGAGTCGCAGTACATCCCGTCGCAGGACGGCATCAACGACCCGGACATCGGCGACTACTCGGCCGCGAGCGAGCAGTTCCTGTGGCTCAACCCCGGTCCGGAAGGCGAGGACGCGTATATCAAACTCCGGGTCTCGCCCAGCCCGCGCTTCCAGTTCGGGTTCACCGGCTTCAAGCCGGCGCAGGACAACACGGTGGTCGTCGGCCAGGTGCTCTACGCCGGCAACGTCACCTGTCGCGCGGTCCGGCTGCAGCGCTGGCTGTTCGGGATCACCAGCTAATCGTCGTTCGTTGGCAGTTTCGTCTGACAAACAGTCGGATTGACCCGGGCGCGACGGACGCGTCCGGGCATACCCGGCCAGGCACGAAAGGACATCCGCCATGCCGTCCCGTTCCATGCAGTCGCCCTACTTCGCCTCGGGCGATCCCGAGACCGAAGAAATGACCACCCTCTACGCGCCGGGAATGCTCGGCACCATCGCCCAGTTCGAGCGCGCGTCGAACAACGTGTGCAAGTACCGCCTGGTCAAGCAGAACACCGGCGTCACCGGCATCGTCGGCAACGTGATGGGCTGGTTCGCCCGCGCCACCTACACCGTCGGCCTCGGCGCCTCGGGCACGCTCGGCCTGCCGGCCGGCATCTGCCGCATCGCCGCCGCGACCGCCGCCAGCTACATCTGGATCTGCACCCGTGGCAACCGCGGCGTGCTGTTCCAGGGCTCGCCGACCGTGGCACCCGACGCGACCGGCGCGGTCCAGGCGGTGCTCGGCGCGACCGGCGGCCAGGCCAACGGCGTCTCGACCGCGAACGTGGCGCTGCACCTCGGTTCGTGCACCGGGGTCACCGCGTCCAACATCGCGCCGGTGCAGCTCTCGCTCCTCGACGCCGACGACTAACTAGGAGGTAGGGACGCGCGCACCGTCCCACAGCGGGCCGGACACGCCGGGTCATTCTCTCCCGGTATTCCGGCCCGCCTCTCACTGAGCTACTAGGAGGCAGGACAGATGGCGGCCATGACTCTCGACATCAACGTCGCCCGCGGCCTGATGCTCGGCGACGGCTTCCGCAAGCTGCTGGTCGGAGTGACCGGCCCGTCGACCTACACCACCGGCGGCGACCCGCTGGCTGCCGGCCAGGTCCGGATGGGGGTGATCGAATACATCCCGCCGTTCATCTGCACCGACGGCACCAACGCGGTCTGGGGCCACTACAACATCGCCACCGGCAAGATCCAGTTCTTCTGGATCACCGGCGCACCGGCCGGCGGCGCGGTCGCGCCCGAAGTCGGCAACGGCACCGCGCTCAATACGATGGTCGGGCGGATGCTGGTCTACGGGCGCTAGACACCTGGCGGTAGGATCAGTCCGATGACCTTCGGCGACTGCTGGCGCTTCGCCGAGCTGCACGCAGACGTGCCCGACCCGCTGCTGCTCCGCGGCTGGACGCAGTGGGCCTACAACGAGTTCTGCAAGAAGCGGAGCTGGTCGCATCTGCGCGCCGAGACGGCGATCGTCGTCGGTGCGCAGAAGACCGGCACGGTGACCTTCACCACCGGCGCCAAGACGATCACCGGCGGCACGCTGGTGTTTGCATCAACCGATGTCGGCCGGCAGATCCGGATCAGCTCGATCCCGATCTACACCCTGGTCGCGGTCGACACCCAGGCGAACCAGGCCACCCTGCAGCGGGTCTACTCGGAACCGACGACGACCACCACCGCGACCATCCTCGACGCCTACGTCACCCTGCCCGAGGACTTCCACCGCTTCATCTCGATCCTCGATCCGACCAACAAGTGGCGGCTGCGCTTCTGGGTCAGTCAGGACACGCTCAACCGGTGGGATCCGGGCCGGATGGGCACCGGGCACGGCCGCGTCCTTGCCAGTCTCGGCTTCTCACCGGTCCCCGGCAGAACCGGCTGTCCGCAGTACGAACTCTACCCGTTCCAGACCGGCGCCTACTCCTATCCGGTGTGGTACTTCCGCAAGCCGGAACTGCTCACCGACGACCAGGAGATCATCGGCCCGCTCGCGCGCCGCGCCCAGGAAGTGCTGCTCGAAGGCGTGCTCGCCCGCTGTGCGATGTGGCCGGGGACGAGCGGCGCCAAGAACCCGTATTTCAATCTCCAGCTCGCCGCCTTCCACACCAAGGCGTTCCTCACGGCGATCGACGAAATCGACGTCCAGGATGAGGAACTGTATTATGAGGCCGCGCCGCTGACCGAGTTCGCCTATGCCGACTTCCCGTGGGACGCGGCCTGGCTGCAGACCCACGAACCCTACGTGATTGGCTGATTGAAGGTGATTCGATGAAGAACGTGAACGGGATCCAGACCGTGTTCGACAACGCCATCTGCCCGGTCCCCACCCCTGGCGGCGGCGTCGGCGTCAAGGACGTCGGCGGGGTCACCATCCCGGACGGCCAGAAGGGCACCACCGGCGAGATGCCAGAGGTCTCCGGCTTCTCGCTGCCCGACGACAACGCGCCGGGCCGCAGCCGGCCGGACATCCCCGGCTCGTAAGGAGTCGTCATGGCGACGCAGCGCGTCCAGTCCTACGTCCTGACCTTCACCGGTGCGGCGCAGCGGCTGTCCGACGCCTACACCGTCACCACGGTGGGCGGCAGCGACGACGTGCCGATCGAGAACCTGATCCTGCAGCCGGACGGGGCCAACGCCGCGGCCTGCTTCTTCGGCTCGTCGAGCGCGGTCTCGGCGTCGGTCTACGGGTTCTCGCTGGCGGCCGGCAATGCGGGGGTGCCGCCGCTGCCGTTCATCCTCGGGCTGCCGGTGGCGCGAATCCGGCTCTCGGATCTGTGGGTGCTCGGGACGTCGACCCAGAAGCTGCACATCATGCTGGTCTCGTACTGAGAGCAGGAGCTGACGTCCGATGGGCAAAGGCAACACCTTCTCCAACGACCTGCTCAAACTGATCTTCAACGCCACCGCGATTGCCAACATCGCCGACAACGCGTCTGCCTCGCCGCTCGCCAACCTCGGCGTCGCGCTGCACACCGCCAACCCGGGTGCCGCCGGCAATCAAACCACCAGCGAAGCCGCCTACGGCGCCTACGCACGGGTCGCGGTCGCGCGCTCGACCTCGGGCTGGACGGCGTCCACGGCCCAATCGACCAGTCCGGTCGCCAACATCGACTTCCCCGCCGCCACCTCCGGCACCGAGACCGAGAGCTACGCCTCGGTCGGCACCGACACCACCACCCTCGCCGGCAAGATCCTCTACTCGGGGACGGTCACGCCGTCGATTGCGGTGTCGTCAGGGGTGATCCCGCGGCTGACGACGGCGTCGACGATTACCGAGTCGTGAGCCATGAGTGGTGAGCCATGAGTGGTGAGACCCGCATCGTTTCGGCGGTGGCGTCGCTCTCGGCACAAGGCACGATCGGCAGCTCCCGGCAACAGGCGATCGAAACCGCGGTCGCCGCCGCGGTCCAGAGACTCATCGACGAGGGCGTGTCGATGGACGAGGTCGATCGCTACCGTGAGGCGCAGCTCACCGCCCGCGACCTGGTCAACGCCCACTACGATGCGGCGGACGCGAACCCCACGCCGCAGCCGCAGCCGGAGAGCCGTGAGTGAGCCGGCTCCGAGCACCCGCCGCGCCGTCGACCTGATGAACGTGGTCGCCGCCGGCATCCACAGCGAGATGCGGGCGGGCCTGGCGGCCGGCTTATCACGAGACGACGTCGCGCTGGCCGGGCTGATCGCGGTGTTCTCCGTCATCCGGGTCGACAATCTCGACGAGCACCGGCTCCTCGCCCTCGCCCGGCGCGCGGTCCCGTTCCGCGACTCGCCACTCCCGATGTGAGTTGCTGCGATGGCCGACCAGAAGCTCACCGACCTGACCGCGCTCGCCACCCCCGGGCTCGACGCGCTGTTCTACGTCGTCAACGACCCGTCGGGCACGCCGGTCGATCGCAAGGTGGCGCTCTCCGCGCTGGCCCAGATCGTCGGCTGTCCGTGCCAGGGCCGGGTGACCACCGAGTCCGGCGTCCCGGTCTCCAGCAGCGACCGCATCGGCCAGTCCACCCTCTACTTCACGCCCTACAACGGCGCGGTCGTCGCGCTCTACACCGCGGGCGCGTGGAAGCTCTACACCTTCACCGAGCGCTCGTTCGCGCTCTCCGGGCTGACCAGCGGCAAGAACTACGACGTCTTCCTCTACGACAACGCCGGCACGCTGACCCTGGAACTCAGTGCTGCGTGGACCTCTGACACCGTCCGCGCCGACGCGATCACCCAGCAGGACGGGATCGACGTCAAGAGCGGCAACGCCAGCCGGCGGCTGGTCGGCACCATCCGCACTACCGGCACCACCACCACCGAGGACAGCTTCGCCAAGCGGCTGGTGTGGAACAAGTACAACCGTGTGCCGCGCAGCATGTCGGTGTTCGAGACCGCGGCGAACTGGACCTATCAGACTGCGACCTGGCGGCAGACCAACGCCAACGCCGCGAATCAGCTCGCGTATGTGACCGGTGAGGCCGGGACCTACATCACTGCGCAGATGATGAACCAGAGCAACAACACCAACGCCTCCGGGGTCAGTCACTACCTGGCGATTGGTGTCGACAGCACCACGGTGCCGGCGGTCGGATCCGTGACCCTGTCGCACGCGACGGCGAGCAGCCAGACGGAGGTGATCGTCGTGGCCTACACCGGCGTGCCGGGCCTGGGCTATCACTACCTCGCCGGGATGGAGCAGAGCACGGCGACGGCGACGACCAACTGGTCGGCCAGCGGCACGGTCAGCGGCCAGTCGGTGAAGTTGTGGGGGATGTTCGGACTGATCTGGAATTAGCTGATGCCGAAAATCTCTGCTCTCCCCGTCGATGCCACTCCCAGTACTGATGATTTGACGGTCACCGTCGATCAGACGAGTGGCCAGAACAAGAAAGTCACGATCGGCAGTCTGCCGTTCGTCTCCAGTGCGGCGGGCAGTGTCCAGACGACCAACATTGCCGATGGCAATGTCACCGGACCCAAGCTCGCCAGCCAAGCGGTGACCTCGGACAAGATTGCGACTGGCGGGGTCGGGTCAGCCCAGATTGCCGACAATTCGATCACCAGCAGTCACATCAATGCCGGAGCCGTCGGCACCGGGCAGCTCGCAGGCAATGCGGTGGACAACACGAAGCTGGCCGACGGGGCCGTGTCCACGACCAAGCTGGTCGATGGATCGGTGACCACGGTCAAACTGGCGGATGGATCGGTGGCGACGGCGAAGGTTGCCGATAGCGCGATCACGGCGGCGAAACTGGATCCTTCGGCAGGCATCGTCTACGCGCCGTTGCCGGCGGGGTTGACGCCGCATCGGCTGACCCGGGCGTACAACGCCTATGCGGCGGCGGTGGCGGCCGATGGCGCGACGGTCTACTGGCGGCTGGGAGAAACGAGCGGGACGACGGCAGCGAGTGACATCGGGAGCTATCCCGGCACGATCAGCGGAGGGGTGACGCTCAATCAGGCGGGAGCCGTGAGTGGCAACCCGGCGATGCTGTTCAACGGGAGCACCGGCAAGATTCGCGTGGCGTCCCCGGCGGTGGGGTTAGCCGCTGCGTTCACCATTGAAGCGTGGTTCAAAGTCAGCGGGCAGAGCGGACAGCAGGCAATCTTCTCCAACCGCGAATCCGGGACCAACGGCATCTTCTTCGGGCTCGGGGACGGACAGAACTTCGTCTATATCGATGGCGCGACTCCGAACTCACTGGGCGCATCCGGCACCCGCTACGACGACGGCAAATGGCATCACTACGTCGCGGCGAACAATGGGAGTACGACGTGGGTCTACCTGGATGCGGTGCTGATCAGGACCGGGTCACAAACCCGGTCGTCCGGAAGCGGGATAGCCTCCATCGGATGGGACGGGCCGAATAACGCGTTCTGGCCCGGTGCCATCGATGATGTCGCCGTCTATCCCTCGGTCCTGACGCAGGCGCAGATTGCTTCTCACTACAAAGTAGCAACAAACGCCGGGTTTCTGATCGAGGATGCCGTCGCGGCCACGGATTACGTGGCACCGGGGGCGATTGATGCACCTTCCGGTCTGACCGCTGGTCCGGGCACGTTGGTGGGTCGCTACAGTGGCAGCGGCCCCACTCTATATCCTCTGCAACAGATTGCGCTCGGCGGCAAGTTCGACATGAGCAGCGGGACGTTCGATCTCGCGTCGAGCTTTTACGCCACCGGGACGTGGACCCCGACGATCATCGGCTCGGCTGGCAGCAGCGGGCAGGTCTATGCCGTGCAGGGGGGCCGCTATACCAAGATTGGTAATCTGGTCGTCGCGTGGTTCCGGGTCAAGCTGTCGGCGCTCGGGACGCTGACCGGCTCGGTGCAGATTGGCGGCCTGCCGTTCACCGTCTACAACGACACGAACTCGCCGTGGACGAGTGCCCTGTTCTGGGATGCCCTGAACACGGCGTTCGTTGTCGTGCAGTGCAACCCGTCGGCAAACAGTGCCGCCGCGACTTTGATCGGGTTGACGGCGGCCAGCACGTCAATCGTGTCATTTCTCGGGCAGACGAACTTGACCGCGAACTCCGAGTTTCGGGGCACGCTGATTTATCAGACTTAGTGAGGTGATTCGATGAGTGTCGGCCTTCCCGTCCACAAGAGTGACATCGACTCGCGCGCCGGCAGCATCTGCAGCGTGCTCCAGATGCAGTTCCAGGCGGTGCTGTCGTTCCAGGGCTATCTCGACGCCACCGCCAACGCCGATCTGATCGCGATGGGCTACACCGATCAGGAAGTGGCGACGCTGAAGACCGCGTTCGCCGATCTGTTCCTGCTCGCTCAAATCTACACCGGCGCCGTGGCGCTGCCGGCGGCGAAGGACTTCCGCACCTTCGCCCGGCAGCTGTGGGGGGTCGGGCCGTAAGCGACATCCTCGTATCCGCCTGAGCGTGCGACATGGCCGCTGATCGTCTTCAGCTCAATCCGACCGATCTCGCGGCTGAAGACGGCTCGCCGCTCCTCGCCGAAGACGGCTCGCTGCTCGTCGCCGAGTCGTCGACCAGTCCGCAGTTCCTGCTGCTGACCACCGGCGACTATCTCCTCCTCAACACGACCACCGCCGCCGCGGTTCTGTCGATCGCTGGCGCCGGCAGCTTCACCGCCGCCAGTCCGCCGCCGGTCCTCGCCGCTGCCGGGCACGGCACGTTCTCGGCCGTCGCGTCGATCCTCACGTCCTCCAAGGTCGTCACCCTCGGCACCTCACCGACCGCCTTCACCGGCCGCACCATTGCCAGCGCGGTCTGGTCGGCGACCGGGGTCGGCACCGCGACCATCCCGACCCGCACCGCCGCCACCGCGGTCTTCTCCTCCAGCGGGGCCGGCGGCGTCGCGGCAGCCGGCGCCTCACGCACCGCCACGCTCGCACATGGCGTCGGAGTCGGACTCGCCGCCTTCGTCGGCCAGTCGACCAGGCCGGCGGTCTTCTCCTCCTCGGGCACGGCGACGGCGAATTTCCCGAAAGGCGCGGGCGGCACCCACTACCTGGTGGTCGCCGACGGGGTCGGGGATTTCGCGGCGGTCGGCGGATCGACCGCACACGCCGTCTTCTCCGCGGCCGGCCACGGCAGCTTCACCCCGCATCTCGGCGGCATCCACGCGGCCGTGTTCGCGTCTGCCGGCGCCGGCAGCCTGGCCTGGCCCTCGCGCACCGTCCGGCCCGCGGCCTGGCACCCGTCCGGCGCCGCCATACTCGCGGCATCCGCCTTCGGGCTGTTCCCGTCGATCTGGCACGCCGCCGGCCGCTCCACCCCCGGCTGGGATGCTGCTACGATTGCACCGGTCTACGCGCCGTGCACCTACGGGCTCACCGGCGCGGACGACACGAGGTATCTGTTCACCGGCAGCGACACGACGCTCCGCACGCTGGTGGGCGAGGCGACGACCTGGGACTTCCTCGGCTCCGACGAGACGACCCGTCTGCTCGTCGGCGAGGACGGGACGCTCTATCTGCTCTCGGGAGAATGCTGATGGCCCGACGGGTCGACATCGAAGACGTCTTCCGCGGCGAGGATGTCGTCCTCAGCTGCTCGCTCGCCTCGCCGCAGAACATCACCGGCAAGACGATCAAATTCGCCCTGCGCAAAGAACAACAGCCCGAGAGTCCGATCCTGGCGGAAGCCACCGCCCTGATCGACGACGCGCTGGTCGGTCACTATCACATTCCCCTTCCAGGTGTGCCGGTGACCGACCGCGCGCCCAACCAGTACTGGTACGACATTGCGATGGTCGATCCGGGCAGCTACAAGGTGTTCAACTGGGGGATGTTCGTGATCAAGCCCGGTGCGCGGAAGGTGTGAGGCGGGATCCATGCCCGGCCCGCTGCTCTGTCCATCCTGCCTGGTCGTGCTGCAGAAAGGCGCGACGTGAAAGCTGCTGGTCTGCCCCCAGTGTGGGTGGCAAATTGATCTGTCGCTGACCCGGACCCGGCCATGCTGAAACCATGCTGAACCGTCATTTCTTCTGCGACACCGGCCGCTACTACCCGCGCGCCAACGCGCTGGAGAAGTACACCGCGTTCGTGGTCAACAACGCGCCGTCGAACTGGACGATCGGCACCTTCGGCCGCGAAGGCCGCTACGGCCACCGGCTCGGGGTCGGCGGCGCCGGGCCGCCCTACGAGATGCGGTTCGTCAAGACGCTGTCGCCCTCGAACAACTACGCGATCACCTCGTTCGCCTTCCGCCGCGACGTGACCCAGAGCAACTCGCTCGGCCCGCAGAACATCACCCTCGCCTCGATCTACAACGTCAACACCTGTCTCGCCAGCCTGGCGATCAACCAGGACGGGACGCTCTCAGTCCTCCGCGGCACCCACAACATCAACGGCGGCGACGTCCGCGGCACCAGCGGCGCGGCGATGGCGGTCGGCTCCTACGGCCACATCGAGTGGCGGACCAAGTGCGGGACCGGCACGAGCGGCGAATCGACGATCTGGATCAACGGCTCGCAGGTCCTCAACCTCACCGGCCAGGACTTCATCGCCAACGCCTGGACGGCCGGGTCGTGGGGACCGAACACCACCGGGATCCAGTTCTCGATGGGCATCACCACCGCCAACCACGACTACTGCGACATCATCCTGCGCGACGGCAGCGTCCGCATCCCGATCGAAGGGGTGCTGCGCGCCGGCACCGATCCGTGGGGCGACACCCGGGTGATCTGTCTCCTCTCCCAGGCCGGCAACGGGTTCTACACCGGCTGGACGCCGTCCTCGGGCAGCGACCACGGCGCGATGGTCGACGACACCCAGGAGGACGGCGACGCGACCTACAACTCGACCGCCACGGTCGACGCCCGCGACTCCTACGAGATGGAGGATCTGCCGACCAACATCGGCGACGTGCTGGCGGTGCAGATCGTGTCAGCGGCCAGGAAACAGGATCCCGGCACCGCCTTCCTCAAGGGCTTCGTCCGGATCGCCGGGGTCGACTACGACGGCGACCACACCAATGGTGTCGGCCAGCTCTATCAGCACATCCTCTCGCCGCTCGTCACCCACGACGGGCAATCCTTTACCGTCGCCGAGATCAACGCCTGCCAGTCCGGCCCGCTCCTCGTCCACGCCACCACCGGCGATGACGACGGCGGCAGCAACACCGGCAACCCGGGCGATCCGCCGGATCCGACGCCGCCACCCGGCAGCCCGCCCTGCTCCGGCCTGCCCTCGACCTCGCTCCCGTCCTGGTTCCGCGACGCGATCATCGCCGCCGGAGCGACCAACTGTTACAACGCGAACATCTTCGAGGCGGTCGAAGGGGTGTGCAACGCCAACGGCGGCGCACCGCAGCGGGAATCGAGCTGCCAGATCCGGCCGCGGATCTACTTCGGACCGCTGACCAAGACCTTCTGTGGCCATCCGATGGTCGACTTCGCCAACCCGGGGGTCACCCACAAGGACATCGAGTCGTCGACCGGCGAGTGGCAGTGGGTGTAGGAGTGGTAGTGGATGTAGTGGGTGTAGGGGTGTAGCGGAAAAGGGGAGATAAACCACCGTGCTGCTCAGTCTCGATGGTCCCGACAACTACGACACCGCGCACATGACCACCACCGGCAAGTGGACCAACGTCGGTCAGTCGTATGGCCCGTTCACCACTCCCACCGCGACGCCGACCATTCAGACCACCGGCGGCCGGCTCGGCAAAGGCTGTCTCCGCTTCGACGGGACCTCGACCAACGCACCCAACAACGGCTGGGCGGGGATCGCGCTCACCCCCGGCGACAACCGCGGTTCGGCGGGGTTCTGGTGGAAAGCCTCGGCCTGGCCGAGCAGCCGGCTCACGTTCTTCATGGTCTACGACGCCACCACGCCGCAGCTCTCGCTCTGCGTCGAGGGCGGGCATCTGGTGGTGATGCGCGGCAGCCGCAGCGGCACCCAGCTCGCCTACACCAACTGGACACTCGCCACGGGCGCCGACCACTACTACGAGCTGATGTGGGTGATCCACAACACTGCCGGGCTGATCGACCTGCAGATCGACGGCGCCAGCGTCCCGCTCTACGCGGTCGGCAGCGGCGCGCTGCTGAACGGCGTGCCGACCTTGAACACCCGCAACAGCGCCAACAGTTCCTGGAACATCCTCTACTACAACATCGACAACTCGGCGCAGGTAGGCGGACAGTGGTTCTTCCGTGACTTCTACCGTTGCGACGGCGTCGGCGGACTCTCGTTCCTCGGCGACGTCGTCGTCTCGCGCCTGCCGCGGCTGACCGACGGCAACTACACCATGTACACGCCCTCAGCCGCCGGCAGCCATTCCGCGCTGGTCGACGAGGCGCCAGCCACCGACGACACCGACTACATCGAATCGGTCACCCCGGGCGACAAGGACAGTGGTAACTACACCATTCCAGCCGGCACCCTGGCCGTCGTCTTCGATGCCTACGGCCGCAAGACCGATGCGACCGTGCGCGGCTTCCACGCCTTCCGCCGCAGCGGCACCACCGACTATCCGTTCGGCAGCGACCAGATCCTCTCGACCAGCTACCAGTACTTCGGCAACAACCTGGTGCTGCCGACCGATCCGGCGACCGGTCTTCCCTGGGTGGCGGGGACGGCGGAACTCGGGGTCACCACGGTCTGACATGGCTGGAGAAGGACGCTTCAGCCAGCTCGATGCCGAAGCGCTGCAGACCGGTACGCCGAAGACCCGGATCAGTCAGGCCGACGCGCTGGCCCTGAACCAGGGCACCCCGAAAACCCGGGTCAGTCAGCTCGACGCGCTCGCGCTGCAGCCGCTCGAATCGCTGCCCGGCGGCACCATCCGCACCACCACCCAGGTCCTGGAGACCGTCGTCCTCACCAACGCGTCGATCCGGAACACCACCCAGGCGCTCGAAGTGGTCTGCCTGCTGCCGGCGCCGATCAAAGTCACCACCCACGCGCTCGAAGTGGTCTGCCTCAAGAACGCCCTGATCAACGTCACCACGCACGTCCTGGAAGTGATTGCCTGGGGGACGGGCACCGGCAACCCGCAGGATCTGTGCGGGCCGCAGACCCAGCGCGCGGATGGCGGCGGCAGCCTGCTCCCGCACCCGGCCGGCGCCAAGACCCCCGACTCGGAAGGCCGGCCGATTTGATAAGGTAACCACCAGCCAGCCATGAGCTACCAGTCCACCACGCTTGCCGACCTCCGGGTCAAGCTCGCACACCGGGTCGAGGACCAGCCGTGGTGGACACCCGATTCCGCGCTGCGCGCGATCAACGAAGGGCTGCGGGTGTGGAACATCCTGACCGGGATGTGGACCGCGGCGCGGCCGGTGACCACCGCGCCCAACGATCCGATTCTCGCGGTCGGCGGCGCGCTGACCCTGACCGCCCGGGTCTCGGTCGGTGGCATCCCGCTGGCGACCTCCTCGATCCGCGCACTCGACCACACGATCCGCGACTGGGAGCACGCGACCACGACATCAGGCGGGATTCACCCGACCCGTCCGGTCTACTGGGCGCCGGTCGGCCTGACCGAGATCGCGATCTATCCGGCGACCGCCGTCCCGACCACCCTGGTCATCAGCGGCGTCGCCACCACCGTCATCCTCGACGACGAAGCCGACTACGTCGACCTGGGCGAAGACGAAATCTCCACCCTGCTCGGCTATGCCTTGCACACGCTCTCGTTCAGCAAGGGCATCGCCGCCGTGCACGCGACCCTCACGGAGCTGGTCGCGTTCTACGCCGCGGCTGGTCTCAAGAACCGGGTGCTGGCCGGCAGCACCGTCTACAAGCAGATCATGGGCATCGACCGGACGCGTCTGATCCGGCCGTTCGCCGCGCCACCCTCCGCGGAAAGCCTGGCGATGCAGCAGCAGCTGGAACACGGGACGCCGGCACCGGTTCGTACCCTCTCACCCGACACCCGGGCGCTCGTCCCGACCGGCGGTGGATGATATGGCGGTCACCGACATCGATCAGCTCGTCGACCTGGCCTGGCGGCTGGTCGAGACCGACCAGTCCTTCACCTCCGGCCTGTGGACGCTCGAAGAAATCCGCCACACCTACACCGATCGGCTGAACCGCTTCAACCGCGACACCAAGGTGATGCTGACCCGGGTCCGCATCCCGGCGACTGCGAACCAGCAGCTCTATGCCCTGCCCGCCGACTGGCTCGCCACCCTGCGTGCTGCCTGGATCGACACGCCGACCAACCGCTCGTCTCCGCTCACCCGCTCCGATCGGTGGGCCGCCGAGCGCGGCTTTCCGGCATCCGTCACACCCACCCGCCCGATCCTCATCGACGATCACTCGGCGCCGGGCACATTGAACTGCGAGCTGTTCCCGGCCCCGATCACTGACGGGATTCTCGCGCTGCTCTACGCCTCCACCTTCACCCCGCTCGCCTTCGACGACGACGCGCCGGACGCGCTCGGCATCCCCGACGAGTTCGTCCCCTTCGTCACCTATGGGGTGATGGCGGACCTGCTCTCGAAAGACGGCCGCGGCCAGAACCTGGCGCTCGCTGCCTACTGCGAGCAGCGATACCTCGATGGCGTGCGGATCGCCGGCTGGCTGCTCGAAGGGTTGCTCGGATAGTTCGACGAAGCGCAGGGTGTTATGAGCGAAGTCCCCGGTCTCCCCAACCCGGCCACCGCCAACGCCGCCGAGTCTCCCGCCGTCGAACACCTGCCCTGGTCCACCGTCCCGGTCCATCTCGGCCCGGCCGGCCTGGTCCTCTCCAAGGCGGTCGACGCGCTCGATCCGATGACCGAGCTGGCGCGGCTGACCAACGCCGTCCCGCACGCCAACGGCGGCCTGGTCACCCGCCCCGGTCTCGATCCGCTCTTTACCGGGCTCATCTCCCCGCACACCTTCTCGCGGCTCAACGATCCACCGGCCCACGCCTTCACCCGGTTCATCGGCGACGGCACCACCTGGAAGCGCGGCATCGACGGCGTGCCGGAGCTGCTCGAAGACGGCTTCTCCGGCGACCCGGTGGCGATGGTGCCGTGGCAGACCGATCAGTCGGGCGAGTCGTGGATGTATGTCGCCGACTCGGTGAAGATGCGCAAGGCGAGCCGGACCGGCCCGTCGCTGCCGATCGGCCTGCCCAAGCCGACCGTGCCGATCGTCACGGCCAACGAGCGCATCTCGGTCCGGATCTGCACCTTCTCGTCGATCGACGCGACCCAGGCATCGGCGTGGGTGCCGTTCGCCGGACTCGGCAGCGGCTACGCGATTCCGCGGCCGCCGGGCTACACCGGTGCCGTCTCGACGCCGACCCTGGCCAACGTCGCGGCGCCGGGCAGCGGCAACGGCGTCGAGATCACCTACAACCCGGGCACCAGCAACGGCGGCTTCGCCTCGGGGATGGGCCTGCCCCGCGCGCTCGACCTGTCCGGCGGCACGCTCCTGACCGACGAGGACATCTTCCACATCTGGATCCGCATCTCCGACTACAACGCGTGCCTGGACGAAGTCCGGATCTACTTCGTCTGCTCGGCGTTTTCGATGGCCCCGCCGTGGATGGTCCCGGGCAGCGGCCATCCGACGAACAAGTCCGCCTACATGCGCTCGTTCCGCGGCAGCGACTACTCCCGCGCGCTGCTGGTCATGGAGAACGTCCAGGACGCGGCCACCCGGGTCCGGACCGCGACCTTCCTCGACGGGTATGGCAACCCGCCGATCAGCGACCGCGCGCCGCACGTTCACCAGAATCCTTCTCAAGCGACCAACGCCAGCCCTGGCGAGTGGGCCGAGATGGGCCACATCGGCTTTCCCATCCGCCGCAGCGAGTTCACCAAGATCGGCCTCGCCGGCACCACCGGCTGCGACTGGTCGACGATCACCGGGATTTTCGTCGTCGTCACCACGACCGCCGCCAGCTCGGTCAAGGTGGCGTTCGCCGACAGCTTCCTGACCGGCGGCTTCAAACCCGACTCCTCCGAGCCCGACGCCTTCTCCTACGACTACCGGGTCACCAATGTCGACAAGCGGACCGGGGCCGAATCCAATCCGTCCGACGACTACATCGTCTGGGACGGCGCGGTCAAAACCGGCGGCGTCGACCTGCTCCGGCAGGCCGCGACGATCACCGTCTCGGCCTACGGCGACAGCCACATCTACCAGCGCGCCTACCGGCGCGGCGGCACCCTCGGCGACAACTGGTTCGGGCCGGTCGGCGACAACGAAGCCAGCGGCGACGGCACGCCGATCACCGACAACATGGCCGACCTGACCGCGGTCTCGGCCGGCACCCTGCAGACCGACCACGATCAACCGGTGACCACCGCCGCGCCGGACGGCAGCGCGATCTACGCCCAGCCGGTGCCGGTGCTGTTCGGCCCGCTCGACGGCTATCTGTTCGCGCTCGGCGATCCCTACCGGCCCGGCGACGTCTACTGGACCCGGCAGGATCAGCCCGATCACTGGCCGGCGTTCAACCACCGCCAGGTCTGTCCGCCGTCAGAACGATTGATGAACGGCGGCATGTATGGATCGCAGCTGTTCGTCTTCTCACTCGAACGGATGTATGCGCTGCACATCCAGGACGGTCACGTCACCTCCGACCCGACCGACTGCGCGCACGGGCTGGCCGGACGGTGGGCGTTCGACGTCGGGCAATACGGCATCGGCTTCGTCGCCACCGACGGCATCTACCTGACCACCGGCGGCACGGCGAAGCTGTTGTCGGAAGCGATCCGGCCGCTGTTCCACAACCAGGAGGCGAACGGCTACCACCCGATCGACTGGACGCAATCATCCGTCCTGCGCATCGAGTTCCACGGCGACGATCTGTGGTTCGGCTACTACGACACGACCGGCTGCAACGTCTGGATGATCTACTCGTTCACCTACGACCGGTGGCGGGCTGCCATCTTCGAGCAGGAGATTCACGGCATCTACTCCGAGCCGCAGGACATGCACGGGCTGTCCCTCCTGCTCGGCGGCTTCCGCAGCACCAAAGCCTACCTGCACGACGGCTTCACCGACGACGGCGCCGTGATTCGCGCGAACGCGCGGACCGCGTCGACCGACTTCGGCAAGGGCCGCGAGGAAAAGCTGCTCGGCGACATCGTGGTCTGGGGCGAGTCGCTGGGCGGCGGCCTGACCGTGCAGCCGTACTACAACGGCGAGGCGGTCGCCGGGGTGGTGCAGTCGGTCACCGGCGCGGCGATCTACTCGCGCTACATCTTCGACGCGTTCGGCACCGAGCCGATGCACGCGCAGACCGCGGCGCTCGACTTCACCTGGAACGGGGTCGCCGACGCCACCCCGCGGCTGCAGCGGGCCGGGATTGCGGTGGCGGTGCAACCCGAGATGACCCTCAAACGGGTCACCACCTGGCACCCGCTCCACGACTCGGGCGAAGCCTGGGTGCAGGGCTGCTGGATCGACGCGGACACCTACGGGCAGACGAAAACCCTCCTCGTCGAAGGGCTGCGGAACGGTCAGCCCACGGTGGTGGCGAATCTGTCGTTGACCTCGTCAGCCGGCCGCAAGGAATGGTTCTCCTGGCCGACCGCGTTCGTCGACATGATCCGCATCCGCCCGACCAGCGATCAGCCGTGGGAGCTGTTCGGCCAGGGCTGGCTGTGGCGACCTGAACCGCCCCAGCTGGTGGTCTGGGATTCAGGGTTCGAGGCGTTCGGCGACACCTACTGGACCGGCCTGGACCTGGACGTCGACACCTTCGGGCAGACCAAGCAGATCGTCGTCGAGATCGACGGCGTCACCATCGGCACCTATCCGGTCACCGCCAACGGCCGGCGCTACGTCCACATCACTCTCCCCAACGCGCCACTCATCGGCAGCCGCGGCCACATCTACCACTTCTACTCGATCGATGCCTTTCCCGGGAAGCATTACACCCACACCTGGCAGCTCGATAAGGAACCGAGTGAGCAGACCAACTGGAACGAGAACTTCACCACCGCTGGTACGCGTGCCGACAAGTGGCTGAAAGGGTTCACCATCGAGTGCGACACCTTCGGCCAGGACAAAACCGTCACCATCGAGATCGACGGTCAGGTGGTGGAAACCGTCACCGTTAATACCACCGGCCGGCGGATCCAGCACGTCGCCTTCCCGCAGCATCTCGGTCGCGTGTTCCGGCTGTGGCCGACCGACACTCATCCGGGCCGGCGCTACTCGTTCGGCTGGATCTTCGACGAGGAGCCGTTCCAGCTCACCCGGTTCGAGACCCAGGAACAGCGGCACACCCTCGACGAGTGGCACACGGTGACCTACGGCCAGCTCACCTACAAAGCCAGCTCGGACGTCACACTCGTGGTCACCGCGTATGGCCAGGCGGCGAAGGCGCTTGCCGTCGACACCTACACGCTCGCCGACACCCACGGGGCGAAGGGGATGGTGCCGTTCAAACCCAAAGCGCGCAAAGGGGTGCTGTTCAAGTACGTGTTCACCTCGCCATCCGGGTTCTGGCTGTATCGTGAGGAGAGCTGGATTGAAACGCGCGGCTGGAACTCCGGCCAGGTCAGTAAGCAGCATGTGTTCGGCAACGACGATCTGGATCCGAGCAGAAACATGGTCGATGCGCAGGGCGCGGCGGCGGCGCCTGGCGGCATGGCCGTCTGAGGACTCTATGCCCTACACCGGTCTGAATCAGATCCCCGACTCCGGCACCCGGCGCACGGTGAAGCTCCTCATGGACCGGATCGCGCAGCTCGAACAGCAGCTCACCGCCACCCAGGGCCGCGTCTCGAAGCCGCTCGACTCGCACCTCGACGCGAACAACCAGAAGCTGCAGAACCTCGCCGCGCCCTCAGCCCCGACTGACGCCGTCCACCTCAAGTCGATGCAGGAGTACGTCGCCACCCTCTCGCCGGGTGACCGGATGATCAACCCGGCGATGACCGCGCCGGCCGATGCGACCAACGGCCACGCCTGGGTCGACGAGGTCAACGGCCAGCTGCGGCTGGTCGTCCGGCGCAACGACACCGACCGGGTGATCGCCACGGTGACCGCGTGACCACGCCATGACCGTCAACGCCGAGGACAACGGTCGCGTCCTGCCGGTCGCCCGGGTCCTGCCCCCTGAGGAATGGGAACGTCTGCTCGACGTCGGTCCGTTCCACAACACTGGGGTGATTCCCGATCCGCGCTTCGCCCTGGTGGTGGTCCTCGAAGACCCGGCCACCCAGCGGATTGTCGGCACCTGGGAAGTGACCTCGATCGGGCTGCTCGAAGGTTTACACTTGGAGCCCGACTACCGGCACTCGACCGCCGCCGCCAGCCGGCTGTTCTTCAAGATGATGAACGTGCTGCGCGACCATCACGTCAAGACCGTGCTCACCGTGACCCAGGACGAGATGGTCCGGCGGCTCGCA
>DASTBN010000833.1:0-4287 GCA_035712045.1 Pseudonocardiaceae bacterium | reverse complement strand
TGGTCTGCGGGCTCGAGGACGGCGGGGAGCGGGTCCGCGACCAGATCGAGACCCTCGCGATGCTCTCCGCCCGCCTCGACGGCGGCACTGGCGCGGCGTGGGCCGGTGGCCATGACGCCACGGACACCGGCGCCCGCGCGGTGCGCGTGATCGGCGGGCCGAGTATCGGCCCGGGCCTCGGCGGCGGGAGCGGCTGGCGCCGCAATCTCGCTCCGAGCCCTGAGCTGCTGGCCCGGGTCGCCGCGCTTCCCCCGGTGCGGGACTTCCCCGCCGTGGATCTCGGCCGGGAATCACGCCCCGACCGGGATTTCCGGCTGGTCAGATTGCTCCGCGAATTCCGCTGGCCGCTGCTGACCGGCCTGTCGCTGGTGATCCTCGACGCGCTGACCGGGCTGACGGGCCCGGCGCTGGTCAAGGAGGGCGTCGACAAAGGTGTATCGATCGGTTCGCAGTTCGTGCTCTTCGCCGCCTCCGCGATCTTCCTTTTGGTCACCGTCGCCAACCTGATCGACCAGGTCGGCGAAACCTTCGTCACCGGCCGTACCGCTGAACGGATCATGCTCTCGCTGCGCATCCGGATCTGGGCCCAGCTGCAGCGCCTCTCGCTGGACTACTACGAGCGCGAGATGGCCGGCCGGATCATGACCCGGATGACGACCGATGTGGACCAGTTCGAATCGCTGATGGAAAACGGGCTGCTCTCGGCGCTGGTCTCGCTGGTCACTTTCCTCGGTGTCGGCGTCGCACTCGTGCTGATCAACACCGAACTCGGCCTGTGCGCGCTCAGCGTCGTCGTCCCGCTCGCCATCGGCACTGTGATCTTTCGCCGCAGGGCGGCGCGGCTCTACGACCTCGCGCGGGAACGGATCGCCATCGTCAACGCGGACTTCCAGGAGAGCCTGTCCGGGGTGCGCGAGTCTCAGGCGTTCACTCACGAGGCCGAGACGAGCAAACGATTCCACCGGCTCGGCCACGACTACCTCGTGACCCGCATCGCCGCGCAGCGGCTCGTCGCCACCTACTTCCCGTTCGTGCAGTTCCTCTCCGCCTGCGCCGACGCGATCGTCCTCGGCGCCGGAGCCGGGCTGATCGCCTCTGGGCAGCTCACCACGGGCGCGCTGATCGCTTTCCTGCTGTACATCGACCTGTTCTTCGCGCCGATCCAGCAGCTGTCCCAGGTGTTCGACTCCTGGCAACAGACCCGGGTCTCGGTGGGCCGGATCGCGGCGCTGATGCGTCTGGAGCCGATGACACCGCTCGCCGAGCGACCTGAGCCCGTCACCCGGCTCCGCGGCGAGATCGCGCTCGAGGGCGTGCGTTTCGCCTATCCCGCGTTAGCCGGCTCCGTTCACCCGCCTGGGGCCCAGCCACCCGAGGCGCTGCGCGGCATCACCTTGCGCATCGCGGGGGGTGAGACGGTGGCGATCGTCGGGCCGACTGGTGCCGGCAAGTCGACCGTGATGAAACTGCTCGCCCGCTTCTATGACCCCGACGTGGGCCATGTACGAGCGGATGGTCACGACCTGCGCTCGCTGGAGCTGCGCTCGTTCCGCCGCCAGCTCGGCTACGTGCCGCAAGAAAGTTTCCTGTTCACCGGGACCATCCGGGACAACATCGCCTACGGCCGCCCCGGTTCCAGCGACGCCGAGGTGGAGGCATCCGCCCGCGCGGTCGGCGCGCACGAGTTCATCGCCGCCCTGCCCGGCGGCTACCGCCACGAGATCACGGAGCGCGGCCGTTCGCTGTCGGCCGGGCAGCGGCAGCTCATCGCCCTGGCCCGCGCCGAGCATGTCGACCCCGCCTTGTTGCTGCTCGACGAGGCGACCGCCAACCTGGACCTGGTCACCGAGGCACGGGTCACCGACGCGATGCGGCACATCGCGCGCGGCCGCACCACCGTCATCATCGCGCACCGCCTGCAGACCGCGAGGTCGGCCGACCGGATCGTCGTATTGCACCGGGGTCAGATCGTCGAAGCCGGCTCACACGCGCAGCTGGTGGCCGCCGGCGGGATGTACGCGTCGATGTGGAAGGCGTTCGAACTCGCCAGCGGGTCCCGCCCGCACGCTGAGTACGGGGTGAGCTAAGCCTCGGTGGTCCGCGTGGCGTGCGGAGCGGTCACTGTTCGCTCCTCATCAAGGGCCGCCAGCAGCGCGCGTAGCGCGGGAAGCGCCTCGATGAGGGCCTGGCGCTCAGCACCGGAAAGACTGGCCACGCCATTCGCGACGAAGTCGATACGGACCCGGCGAAGGGCTGCCAATTGCCGCGTGGCCGTCTCAGTCAGCCACAGCCGCGCCGCGCGGCGATCGTCCGGCGCGGTCTGACGCACCAGCATCCCGATGTCGATCAGTTGATTGACCAACGTACTCACTGAGTTGGCCGCCAGGTGCAGGGCACGCCCCGCCGACGCGATCCCGATGCCCGGCTGCTTCTTGATGACTTGCAGCAGCTCCACATGGGCGCCTCGTAACGGCGGCCGGGACTCTTCCGCTGGCACCCTCCTGCGTATCAGGCGTCGCAGTGCGGCGGTGGTCGTCATCAACTCCTCGGCCAGCGCGGTCTGATCAACGCTCGTCACAGGACGACGATAGCCTTTAGCGAGAGCACCGAGTGGGTTCATTGTTACCCACCGTAAAGTAGCGCTGAGTAATTTTCGCTGCTCGGATCCCATGCCAACAGCCCAATCTGGCCGGTCAGGCACCGCCGCTGAGCCGCCGGGTGACGGCCCGGAGCACGAGGGCGTAGACCCCGAGTGCCACGGCAGCGCCGAACGCGAGGAACATGACGTTGCCGATCCGGCCGCTAGCCTCGATCTGCTCGGTCCACCGCAGCGCGCCGACCAGGGGGACGATGGCGAAGGTAGCGACCAGCGCGGCGGCCAGGAGCCGGGGTTCGAAGAACAGCTCGGGCCGGATCGCCCGCCGCAGCCACGTGAGCACTATCCCGGCGGCGGCGAGTTCACCGGCCAGGTTCGCCAGCACCAGCCAGATCAGGCGGGATCCGTCAGCGGGCAGGAGCAGGCTCACGACCGCGGTAATGATCATCACGGCGAAGGCCGCCTCGCTCGCCCGGCGCGGGATGCGGTCGTCCAACCGGGCGAACAACGCCTGGCGCCCGATGTCGTGCAGACCAGTGACCAGCTGGGCGACCGCGGCCAGCGCCATACAGGTGGTGAGCGGGCCGACCACGGCGGCGTGCCGCAGCTGGCCCGCGGCCAGCAGGTTCGCGGCGGGTCCTGAGTTCATCCCGAGCAGGACCAGCAGCGGGAGGCTGCCGATCAGGGCGTAAGACAGACCCTGCCGCCATCGCGAGCCGAACACGGCGGTATCGCCAGAGTCGGCGGCATGGGCCAGCTCTGGGAGCACGGCCATCGACACCGCCCGGGCGCTGATGAATGACAGCGAGAAGAAGATCGTGTGCGTCAGGTGCACCACGAAGACGCCACCGGGCACCGTGCCGGCCAGGGCGAGCAGCACGTACATCGCCGCGGCCGGCCAGCCCGCCACGCCGACCGAACGGATCAGCCGCCCGGTGACCGAGCGGACCTCGCCGTCCCGCCGCCAGCGCATCGAGGGCCAGCTCAGCAGGCCCACCCGTGCGGTGCCGATGAGCTGGAGCGCGGCGTGCAGCGCGACGCTCACCGTGCTGGCCCCGCCGAGCACGAGTACCAGGCCGAGGGGCACGTGCTCGACGTCCAGCCCGGTCCCGTAGTACCAGCCGGCGACGATCACCGCCGGAATCAGGATGACGCTCTCCACCACGTGACCACCGGCCGCCAGCGCGAACCGCCCCCTGGCCTGTTGCGCGGCGATACCGAGGTGCGCCAGGGCGTACAGCACAACCTGGGGGGCCACCAGCAGCACCACCAGCGTCGTGAGCCACTCCCCCCGTGCCCGGGCAGCGGGATCGGGGATCCCGAAATTCAGCGTCCACGCCACGACCGGGGACAGGATCATCAGCAACGCGCTCACCACCGTGGCGATCGCGAGCGACCATCCGCTTACCCCGCTCAGGACCTCCCGGGCACGCGGCTGGCCACCAGCACCGAGCGCACGGACCACGCTAGGCACCAGCACCATCCCCAGCACGGGCCCGGCGATCAAGGTGAACACAAGGTGGGGAAGCAGGTAACAGGTCTGGAAGGCGTTCGCGAAATACGTCGCCCCCAGCACCGGCCCGATCACCACCACCCGCAACACCCCGGTGATCCTGCTGACCAGTGTCCAACCAGCGACGGTAGCCGAATTCCGCGCGGTGGTGATCGAGGTGGCGCGGTCGAGCGCTACC
>DASTBN010000832.1:0-2320 GCA_035712045.1 Pseudonocardiaceae bacterium | reverse complement strand
GCTCACCGCAGCGCACCAGATCAGTGCCCTGAATGACGATGGAGCCGCGTTCGGGTTTGAGCAGCCCGATCAGGGTCTTGAGGAACACCGATTTTCCGGTGCCCGAGGGGCCCAGCAGCACGCTGATCTCACCAGCGGGGAGGGTGAGCGTGACATCAGACCAGATGACAGACCGGCCGAACGATTTCGCCAGCCCCGTCACCGCGACCTCGACGCCCGCGCTCATCCACTCACCCCCGCTGCCACATCAGACCTGGGCATCGCCTCAGAACGACTCCGCGTCAGCGATCTTCCACCGGCCGCCGGCCCATTGCGCGGTGATGGACAGCCGACCCGTGGCCAGCAGCGGCTTGTCCTTGCCGACCTGGTGGGCTTCCTGATCGAGGAAGACCAGCACGACCGCCCGGTCACCGTCCAGAGTCTTCACCGCGATCGCCGGAACGCTCGCCGCCACCGTGGCCTGCTGCGGCGGCGCTAGCTGCCTGACCTTGGCGAATTGCTGATGGAACGCCTCGATGAAGGCGCCTGTGATGACCTCGCTGGCGGCTCGCTCGTTGTCATCCAGCCGGGCGAAGTCGTAAGAGTAGACGCGCTGCGCGGCGTCGCGTATCTGCTCGGTGACCTGGGCCGTGGTGGGCACGTCGACCAGCGCTGTATTGGTAGACGCCCAGGAACCGGTCAACTCGCTCCGCTTACCGAGGAAGTACGCGAGCAGCACCAGAGCCATGACGAGAACGGCGCTCAGCGCGACGAGAGTCGCCACCGCGCTCACGCGCCGGGGTGGCTTGGCCGACACCTCGATGTCGGCGGTTTGTACTGGTGCCGGAGCGGTCATTGGTGACTTTCCCTCTTGTCCGGATATCGCTGGGTATCTATTTGAGGGGTGTGGCGGGCGGGCAGGGGCCAGCTTCGGTGTAGGTGTCACCGACCGGGATCAAGTTGGCGACTTTCCAGCCATCAGCCGAGCGAATCATATCGAGGTGGACACGCCGGTGAGCGCAACCCGGATCGGCCTTGTCGAGCTGCGAGGTGACGTCGACTCCGACGAGCACCTGCGCCGTGCCCGCGCGCTCGTCGAGCGATACGACCGCGGCGTCCAGCACGTTCGCGGTGCTGATGGTGGTCGAGTCGGTGATGGCCTTGGCGTAGGAGTCCCGGTTGGTCCGCAGCTGGGTCAGCAGCGATCCGGTGGAGGCCTTCTCCCACAGGCTCAGCCCGTCCTGCACATGCTGGTAGTTCAGGGTGTTGAGCGTCATCGTCGCGCGCTGGGCGTCCCCCAGCACGGCGTCCCGCTCGACACCCACGGCGAGGTGCCCGCCATGCGCGGCCCGGTACCAGAACGCGCCAGCTAGACCGGCCAGGACCACGGCGATCGCAGTGATGATGGCGACCACGAGAATGGCGATCCGCAGAGGATCGCCCTGTCCGATGCGCCGGGGGAAGCTGGGCTTAATGGCGATGCTCGTCATGGTCATCCAAGGTATTGAGGGAGTATTGAGGGTGAGATACGAACAGGGACGCCGGATCATCGCCACCGGGCGCTCCGGGTATTGGCAGGCCTGGGTTCCCCCGGAACCAGCGCGGGCGGTGGTCGTGGTGGTGCACGGGCTGCATGAGCACTCCGCCCGCTACGCCCATGTCGGCACCCGGCTGGCGGGGGCGGGCTTCGCGGCCTACGCCGCCGACCATCGCGGGCACGGGCGATCCGATGGCCAGCGGGCCAATATCGAGCGGATGGCGCTGATCCAGGCAGACCTCAGATCGTTCGTGCGCTTCGCCGCCGGGCGACACCATGACCTGCCCGTGTTCATGGTGGGGCACTCGCTTGGTGGCCTGATCGCCCTGCGCTACACGATCGACCACGGGGCCGACACCCTGGCCGGGCTGGTCGTCTCCGGCCCGGCGGTGATCGCGACGGCCGGGTCGGCCCTGGCCAGGAAGCTGGGGGGAGCGCTGTCGGCGCTGGTGCCCAACCTTGGTGTGGCCGCCCTCGGCGCTGATCAGAAGATCAGCCGGGACCCGGAGGTGGTCCGGGCCTACCGGGAGGATCCCCTGGTGTACCAGGGCAAGATCAAAGCGCGGACCGGTGCCGAAATCCTGGCCGCGATGGAAAGCCTTCCTCAGGCCCTGCCCCGATTGACGGTGCCGCTGCTGGTCCTGCACGGCACCGAAGACCAGATCTGCTCGCTCACCGGCTCCGCGATGGTGCTCGAGAGAGTGTCCTCGCCGGACAAGACTCTGCGCCAGTACCCGGGCCTCTACCACGAAGTGTTCAACGAGCCGGAGCGCGAGGCGATCCTCACCGACTTAATCTCCTGGC
>DASTBN010000831.1:0-5070 GCA_035712045.1 Pseudonocardiaceae bacterium | reverse complement strand
CGCAAGGTGCGCGTCCGGGAGGTGCAACCGGCCGATGTCCGACACGGTCAGGTCACCGCCGGCCAGGACGAGTCGGCTTGCCGACGGGTTGGCGACATCGGTGACGGCATGGCAGGCGATATGGACCCAGGCCGCATGGACAAGCCCGCGCCGGACGGCATCCGGATCAGCTTCGGCATCGAGCAGCACACGCGCGTTTGGCACGTACTGGCCGACGACAGCGGCCTCAGCCGCTGCTGCTGGTAGCTGTAGCCCTGGTAGATCCCCAACGGCGACGACGAGCGACCGTTCCGCCGGCCGACGCGCGGCGCGGGATCTGGCCCGCAACAACTGATGCAGCGTCGGCGTGTACGAGCTCACTACCCGGTCGAGCACCGTGCGCCCGTCGCCGGCTGCGTGGTAGCCGGCGGCATGCAACGGCAGCAGGGACAGGGGCCCGGTCGGCAGCCACCACAACCGGGGCAGTGGGTCGGCGCCCGCCGCGAGGCCGAGCGCGTCCAGCACCGGTCCGGCTGCGGCGTCCCAGAGCCAGGTCAGCAGGCCCGTCACGTACCGGCCGGCGGCCCACCGCAGGTCGGCCTCGGCGCCCGGGCAGCGCAGCAGGTCGTACGCGACGTCCAGCGCGACGCGATGGTCCTCTACGGCGGTCGGTGTGAGCGCCGGCAACGGGATCACCCGTATCCCCCCGGCGGTGAGCGCGAGCGCATGGCTGCCGAACCGGCTCACGTTGACCACCACGACCGGGCCGTCCGCTGCCACCCGCGAACACACCATCTGATCGACCAGCACCGGCCTCTCGCCCAGTGTGTGGGCGAACAGCACGCACCTGCCGCGCTCGAGCAGATCCACCGCCTCGGCCGGGTCGGCGCCGCGACGCAGTGCGCAGGCTGCCGCATTGGAGGCCAGCCCCGCAAACGGCAGTAGCTGATATTCCTGGTCACCCCGCTGTTTGAGGTCGGACACCAACGCGGGAAGCAGGTCGATCGTGAGTCGATATGCCTTCTCGGCCGCGTCGAGGTCGCCCCGCTCCGCTGCCAACCGGGCCCACTGCTGGCTGGCTAACCCGCGCACCGGAATCGGGGCATCGGGAAGCTGCGCTGCCTTGGCGTATGCCACCAGCGCATCCGCATCCGAAGTGGACGGTGAGGCTGCCAGATCGACCAATTGCTCGGCCTGTCGCCAATCGTCCTTGGCCACAACCGGAAGCATTCGCTCGGCCGGCGGGTCGGTAACCTCGGCAAGGACGTCAGCTCGGTTCGGATGCCCCGGCGGGTACTGGGCGGACAGTTCGCCGATAAGCAGCCTCATCTCGGCCAGATGTTCTGGCCGCCCGCCCGCTGTGTCGTACCGGGCCCGGAGCGCTTGAGCCAGCCCGACCAGCATCTCGGTTCGCACAGCAGGCCGATCGATCGGGAGCGCGAGCGCGTCCCGATACGCGGTGACCGAATCCTCCAACGCGGACACTTCCAGCCAGCGCCGGTAGGTGTGGTACAACACGCTACCCAGCCGCGCGAGGCGCAGCGGCCGGTCCCGGTGGTCAGCCGGAGTCAGCCTCAGCGCAGCATTCAGCGCCTCGGTCGCGTCGTGCAACCGCGACGAGTCGCCGGGCCGTAGATAATCGGCGAGATGTGCAGCAGCGGCGACAGCAAGGCTTGCGGCCGTGACCAACGGCCGGCCGGGCGGCGGCTGCCGGGAGGGTGCCACAACCTCCGAGGAGAAGAAATCATCGAGCACCGCCAGATCACCGGTCAGCTCGGACATGTGGGCCTTTGCCATACCCAGCCCGTCGAGCGCACTCTGCCGCGTGCCGGCGGCGTCGGCTGCCTCCCGGTACCGGGCCACGGCTTCGACCAGTGCGGATCGATCGCCGGTGTGCTCGTATCGGCAAAGCAGCGCCTCTGCCAGCACCAGCACTCGACCGGGCCGGGACGAGGGGGACGCCACTGCGTTGAATATCGCGTCTCGGCCGAGGTACACGGCGCCGTCGAGCAGCGGTAGCCCAGCGGTTGCGTGGTACCGGTCGAGTAAGCGGACCGCCAGCGCACCGATCGGCGGCCCGAGGTCCTCCAGATAAGAGGATGAGGCGACCTCGCGCCATAGCACGATCGCCATCCGCATGGCCCGTCGGTCACCGGTGCGCTCCCACTGTCCGAGGACTGCGGTGCCGAGCTCGTGCAGGTTCTGGGTGAGGAGTTGCTGGCTCACTGGCATTATGAGGAAGTGATTGAACCGCGTGACGTGCGCTCGGAACGCCTCCACGTCGGTGTCCCCGCTCATTCCCCGTATATGTCGCCATTGCGCCGGGGTCAGCTCGAGATCGGGCACCGCCGAGGCGCACAACTTGTCGACGGCCGCGTCGAACTCAGCGCGGGTCCAGTCAGCGGCCACGACGGCAGGCCAGAATCAACCGCACGGGACCGGGAATCTCGTATCCGTCGGCACTGTCGTGGACCATCACCAGCAGCCGTAGCGCCTCGGTCAGGTCTGTCCCGGATGTACCGCCGACGCGATACCGCAGCCAATGCATCATTCCGCCGACGTACGCGTGCTCGGCGGTGAAGCCCTCGTTCGGACCAAGCAGCGCGTCTAGCTCCAGTCCGGCGTCATAACTGAAGATTGCGTTGCGGTCTCCGGTCGAGCGGTACCGCTCAAGCCGCTCGCGCAGTCCGGCCAGCACCGGATCAGTCACGAATTATCGCCAGATGCTCACGGATGCCCGCAGTCATGGTCTCCAGGTATGACCGTTCGAAAAACTTTGGCTCATGCCTGGCCCTGAGCTGGCGGCCACGCTCGGTGAAGAACGCAGACTCGGGTATCTCCTGCAGGCCGGGTGGGATGAACTTCAGCATCTCCCCATATGCGGCGAGGGCCTCCTCGAGGACCTCGCGTCGCCGACCCGGCTGGTTCCCAACTTGCTCCAGCCTCCCCATGCAGGACAGGGCGACCAGACGCCACTCCCCGGCGTCGATGATCTGCGACGGCTCGGTTCCGCCGTACTTGCCGTTGCGCGAGAACGCCAGGCCGGGTATCCGGAACACGAACTGGCGGTCCCGGCCGCACCCGACGCAGACGCCGGTGTGCTTATCTGCCTGTCCCTGCTCCGTCTGAACCAGCGCCTGAAGGCCGTTGTTGGTCCGGCTCTCGCCGCACTGACACGGGTGCAAGCTCATATACAAGTACTGTTCCGCGACGGACCGAGCGTACGGCAACGGCATGACAAGAATCGTAGAGCGTCATGGTTCATGAGCGACGACCGGCATGAGATCGCCTGGCTCTGCGAGAACCTTCCCTGGTTGCGCACCACTGCGGACGCCGCTGGTCTCAGTGCCCAGCTCGAGTCCGTGGTATCAGCTGCGGCGGCCGGTCGGGCGGACGGAATCACGAAGCTGCTGCGGCGCATGGATGTCCCTGAAGTGCCGACGCTCCGCGTACCGTGCAATATCATTTATCTCCCCACGGTCGAGGCCCGACACGGCGTCGAGGCATATGGGTGTCCGGCGGATATCTGCGACCGGAGCTGGATCCGGCCGCCCGGTGTATCGGTACCGATCTGTTCCGTCCGAGGTGTCCTGCTTAAGGTTGCGGTCGCAACCGTGACCGGGCTGCTCGTTGAGGTCGGCCGTCGGCTCGCCGAACGCTGGCTCGCCGTGCTGGTGTTGCCTGGATTGCTGCTTGTTGGCGTGCTGACGATAGGTGTCCTGCTCGGCCAGGCCGACGCGCTATCAGCCAACCGATTGATCAACGTGGCCACGGAGTCGGCGCATCGACTGCAGGCTGTCGGCGGGGTCGCTGTCGGCATGGCGGTTGTCGCCGTGCTGCTCATCGCCGGGGCCTGTGGCTGGCCGCGCAGGGTTGAGCCGACCAGTCCGCGCGGCATGGCTCGGCGACTGGCCGCGATGGTCCGCGCCGGTGCAGAACCACCTGACTCGCAGGCGAGCTGACCGCTGGTGGGACAACAGACACAGGTGGAGAGCGCGGTGGGCGCGGGCAATGACCCGGCCGAGCTCGCCCGGCGCCGCAACCGGATCAGCCTCGCGCCGCCGATCCGGCCGACCTGGATGGGCGACCGAGTAGCCGGAGCCGATGCTGGAGCGTGCTCTACGCACTCGCCGGCGTGCTCTGGTGGCCGTCGGCGCTCGCCGCCGTGGCCATATACGCCACTGCCTGGTACCGAGGCCGGTGCACGGCGGTGACCCTCGCCGACCTGATTGAGTCCGCCGTTGACCTGCATGGTGGCACCCTCGCTGGTCCGTGTCCCGCTCGCGTGGCGTTAGTGGCCGGGTGCAGGCTCATGGCTGATGAGCGGACGCTTTCGGTGGCCGGATGGGTAGGGGTGTAGTCACTGCCATCTGGTTCGGGTCATCGTCGGCAGCGGTACTCGGAGTCCCTCTGGGGCCGGTCGGTGCATCGCGTCTTCGATGAGAGGGTCTGGTGGGCGCAGTCCGAGTTCGGCCGCCACGAACCGGGTGGTCAGTTCTGACCAGTCGTGTGCGCGGCGGAGCATGGCGTGGCCGTCACCGAGCACATCGAAACGGCACACCCGGGAACTGACCTGCTTGGCGCGCACCGCGAACCGGTAGGACAACCGCGGATCGGTCGTGCGTTCGCGGTCGCCGTGCGCGATGAGCACCGAGCGTCCGGCGAGGTGGCGCACCGGCTCATCGTGCAGGGTCCAGGGCGCCAGCGCGCAGACCGCGGTCACTGCTGGGTGGTCAGCCACCCGCAGTGCAACCCGCCCGCCCATCGAATGCCCCAGCAGCACGATCGATGCGTCCGGGTGCTGGTCGTAGAGCTGTCTCAACGCCCATCTCGCGTCCTGCACCGCGGGTAGCCTGGGTTCATCCCACCCCCGGTACCGGTAGCGCAGGATGCGCACCGACATCCCGTGGCCGCCCTCACGCCGGTGCAGCAACCGGGCGAAGGGAACCATCCGGAGGTAGCTCAACCGCGGCCGCCGCTGAACCGTGGCCGGGCTGCGGGCCTGTCCTCCATGCAACACCAGGACGATCGAACGGATCCTCGCGGGATCCTGCGGCCAGCGGTCCTCAATCCAGGGTGCGGATTCGGTCA
>DASTBN010000830.1:0-3056 GCA_035712045.1 Pseudonocardiaceae bacterium | reverse complement strand
TCTTCTGGAATCGACCCGAGCGTCACCCCGGCGTCCAGGTCCACCAGGTGCAGCCACAGCTCCCGCGTGCGTGCCCACGGGATCCACGAGGCGGGCACTGAGCTGTGCCTGATGCGGACGATGACATCCCAGTGCTGTGGCGACAGTTCCCGTGCGGCGGCGGCGAACGCTTCGGCGGTGCGGCGGAGGTCATCGAACTGCTCGGCGTGCCCTCGTCCCGCACCCGCCTCGATGTCGGCGTCGCGAGCCTCTAACGATGGGTACATTGGTGTCTCGACGCCGGTGCGCGCCCAGGCCAGCAACCGGCACAGGCCCTCCGCGCCACGGGCGACGTGAGTGACGACATGACCACGAGTCCACCCCGGCAGCTTCGAGGGCGCGCTCAGCTCGCCCGGCCCCATCTCACCCAGCCCCATGACGGTGCGCTCAAACAGCGCCTGGGCCTGGTCGACCCACGCCAGCTCCCGCTCCGGACGGCTCACGTCATTTCACGTTACAAGATCTCGGCGGGACGGTAGTGCGCGGCGTCAGGGTAGCGGGCCACCACCGTCTCCACCTGGGTGGCGACCGCCGCCACTTGCGCGGCCGCCGCGCCGGTGAACGACCGGCGATCGGCCAGCAGCGCATCCAGCTCGGCCCGGTCCAGCGGCAGCCTACTATCCGCGGCCAGCCGCTCCAGCAGGTCGTTGCCGGCGCCTCTGTCCCGCATCGCGGTCGCGACGGCGAGAGCGTGCTCGCCGATCACCGCGTGCGCGTTCTCCCGTCCCATCCCGGCCCGGACGGCGGCGATGAGGATCTTCGTGGTGGCCAGGAACGGGAGGTAGCGCTCCAGCTCCCGATCGATCACCGCAGGGTACGCGGCGAGCTCCCCGAGCACCGTGAGGATGGTCTCGATCACTCCATCGAAGGCGAAGAACGCGTCCGGCAGCGCGACCCGGCGTACCACCGAATCCGACACATCGCCCTCGTTCCACTGCCCGCCGGCCAGTTCGGCCACCATCGAGGCATATCCGCGCAGCACGATCATCAGGCCGTTCACCCGCTCACAGGACCGGGTGTTCATCTTGTGCGGCATCGCGCTGGACCCGACCTGGCCGGGCTGGAATCCTTCGGTCACCAGCTCATGACCGGCCATCAGCCGGATCGTGGTGGCCAGCGACGATGGCGCGGCGGCCAGCCCCACCAGGCAGCTGAGCACCTCGTAGTCCAATGATCGCGGGTAGACCTGACCGACGCTGCTCAGCACCCGGCCGAAACCCAGGTGCGCGGCCACCCGCCGCTCCAGCTGGGCCAGCGCCGCGGGATCACCGCCCAGGAGATCCAGCTGGTCCTGGGCGGTGCCCATCGGGCCTTTGATCCCTCGTAACGGGTAGTCAGCGATTAGCTCCTCCAGCCGGGCGAACGTCACCAGCAGCTCCTGTGTCGCTGTGGCGAATCGCTTACCCAGCGTGGTAGCTTGCGCGGCGACGTTGTGGCTGCGCCCAGCCATCGCTAGCTCGCCATACTCGGTGGCGCGAGCCGTTAACTGGCTAAGCAATGCCACACACCGGTCCCGCGCATGCTCCAGCGATTGGCGAATCTGCAGCTGCTCGACGTTTTCGGTGACGTCCCTCGACGTCAGTCCTTTGTGAATCTCCTGATGACCCGCCAGCGCGTTGAACTCCTCAATGCGCGCCTTGACGTCATGCCGACTGACCCGCTCCCGGGCCGCGATCGACTCCAGATCGACCCGGCCGACGACTCGCTGATAATCGTCGAGCACCTCCCACGCGACCGGCAGACCCAGATCCGCCTGGGCCCGCAGCACCGCCAGCCACAGCTCCCTCTCGAGCACCACCTTTCGCTCCGGCGACCACAGCCGCACCAGCTCCCCAGAGGCATACCGAGACGCCAGTACATCAGGAATCACCACTCCCACCCTAAGCGCTCGACGCACTGCACCTGGGGGGCGGCACAGCGGGCACCAAGGCGCGCGGCATGCGGGGCGGGGTTACTCGGGGGTGTCGGGGGGGCTGGTGCGCTGGGCCTGGGTGAGGGCGTCGATCACTGTTTCCAGCCAGCGCAGGCTGCGGCGGTAGCTTTCGGTTTCCTGGGCTGAAGGGGCAGGGGGCAGGACGCGGTCTGGTGAGCCGGTGATGCTGACCCGGCCGGAGACGTCCAGCACGACGTGCAGGGTCTCCAGCATCCATCCCCATTCGGCTGCGGAAGGGTAACCCTGGCCGGGGAGCTGGACCACACCGCCGTGGCGCGGCAGGGTGCCGAGCACCCGGGTGAGGCTGTGCTCCAGATCGTGCAGCACCCAGCCTTCCCAGAGCTGGCGGACCGGGCCGGTTTCTTTGGTGCCGCACCAGTAATCCACGACATAGGCCAGTCGGCCGTCGATGGTGCCGATGGGCACGGGAAGTCCGGTGACCTCGGCCAGCGGGTCGTCGGTGCAACCGGCGAGCTGCCATCGCACCAATTCGCGTAACCACGACCACTGTTCACGGAGGAAGCGAACGCCTTCAGGCGAGAGCGTCAGCAGCAGTTGCTCGCCTTGGCGGTCGCATATGACCATGGTGTTGCACAGCCCTCCACTACGCGAATGATCGTCGGGGAGGTTATCGTGTTGGAGACCCCGCTAGAGGCCATCGTCGCGGCGCGTCGCTCTCAATCCGATATCGCCGCGGAAATGCCCGCCTGGCAGGTGAATTTGCTCGACACGCTGGTAGGCCTGCTTGCGCGCGGCCAGGAGATCGACGCCGGTGCCCACCACGGAGAGCACCCGTCCCCCGGCCGATACGATCGCCCCGTCCTCACGGCGGCGGGTGCCCGCGTGGAGGATGCCAGCACCCATCGAGCCGGTGATCACATCGCCGGTCCGGACGACGCCGGGATATCCCTCCGCCGCCACCACGACGACCACCGCCGCCCCTGGATCCCACTCCAGCGGCGGCCGCTGGGCCAGCGCGCCGGTGGCGGCGGCCATGAGCAACCCGGCCAGGGGGGTGCCCAGCAGCGCCAGCACGACCTGGGCCTCCGGGTCTCCGAAGCGGCAGTTGAACTCGATCACCCGC
>DASTBN010000829.1:0-3683 GCA_035712045.1 Pseudonocardiaceae bacterium | reverse complement strand
TTTGGTGTCCCACGCATTGAGGAGGACGTCTGTGACCGACGGTACTGCGCCCTCGTTGTCGCTGGCGATCTCCAAGGCCCGTTCCGGCTGGGCCCGGAGGTGCTGGCGGCCCTGTTTGACCGGTCCTGTTTGACCGGCCCTGTTTGACCGGGCGGCCACCCCGCGTCGATCCCTCGGCGGCATCAGGCGAGCCGAGGCGGGATCGCCTCGGCGTTGATGCCGTAGGTGGCGATGGCGTCGGTCACCTCTTCGACTTTGGCATCGCCGGTGTCGGCCAAAGCCTTGAGCACGGCCACTACCACGTGCGCGGCGTCGGTTTCGAAGTGCCGGCGCAGGGCGGTGCGGGTGTCGGAGCGGCCGTAGCCGTCGGTGCCGAGGGAGCTGAAGTGGCCAGGGACCCAGCGGGCCACTTGGTCGGGGACTATCTTCATGAAGTCGCTGACCGCTACTACGGGGCCCTCGCTTGCCGACAGCGCCTTGGTGATGTAAGGCGTGCGGGCCGCTTGCTCGGGGTGCAGGCGGTTCCACCGCTCGGTGTCCAAGCCGTCCTCTCGCAGGGCCTTGTAGGAGGTGACGCTCCACAGCTCGGCGGCCACGTCGTGGTCGATAGCCAGGATCCGCCGCGCCTCGTGTGCCGCGCCCTGAGCGGAGCCACTGAAGAGGATGATCGCCGGTCGTCCTTCATCGGTTCCGGGCCTGACGCGGTGGATGCCCCGCAGAATGCCCTCTTCGGCGCCTTCGGGCATGACGGGCATGGGATAGTTCTCGTTGTAGAGGGTCAGGTAGTAGAAGACGTCTTGGGGCTTGTCGCCGTACATGCGGGCCAGCCCGTCGCGCACGATGGTGGCTACCTCGTAGGCGAAGGCCGGGTCGTAAGCGGCCAGGTTGGGGACTGTCGACGCCAGCACCAGGCTGTGGCCGTCCTGGTGCTGAAGTCCCTCGCCGTTGAGGGTGGTGCGCCCGGCCGTCGCCCCCAGCAGGAAGCCCCGGCCCCGCATATCGCCGACCGCCCAGATGGCATCGCCCACGCGTTGGAAACCAAACATCGAGTAGAAGACATAGAAAGGCACCATAGGCTCGCCCCAGGTGGCGTAGGCGGTGCTGGCGGCGGTGAAGCTGGCCATCGAGCCGGCCTCGGTGATGCCCTCTTCCAGGATCTGCCCCTGCGGGCTTTCCCGGTAGCTGAGCTGCATGGCGCCATCGACGGGGTCATAGCGCTGGCCTGCGGGGGCGTAGATTTTCACCGAGGCGAACAGGGCGTCCATACCGAAGGTTCGACCCTCGTCCGGGATAATGGGCACGATCCGCGAACCGATGGTCTTGTCTCGAAGCAGGCCCCGCAGCAGCGCGGTAAACCCCATGGTGGTCGACACGGCGCGGCCTTTGGAACCACCGCGGAACTCCTCGAAGATAGCGGGGTCGGGCTGGCCGATCGGTTTGGCTCTCACCACGCGCCGGGGCAGCGAGCCACCCAGGCGTCGGCGCTGCGCGATCAGGTACTCGTGCTCCGCCGAGCCCCCGGGGGGCCGATAGTAGGTTGGTGTCGTCGCCTGGAGGACCTTGTCGGGCACGGCCTTGCCGGGCAGCACCTCGTTGACCATCGCTTCGGGCACTCCCAGCCGCTGCCGGAGCGAGCCCGTCTGGGCTGGATTCATCTTCTTGATCTGGTGAGCGGCGTTGCGGCCTTCGATCTCAGGCCCGAGGCACCAGCCCTTCACCGTTTTCGCCAGGATCACCGTCGGCGAGCCCTGGTGTTCCACCGCTGCCCGGTAAGCCGCGTAGAGCTTGGTGTGATCGTGGCCACCGCGGCGCATTGCGACTAGATCGTCGTCGGTGAGATGCCCCACCATGGCCGCCAGCCGCGGGTCGGGGCCGAAGAGATGCTCACGGAGGTAGGCACCGGACTCTACCGCGTACTTCTGGAATTCGCCGTCGACCGTGGCCTCTAGCTTATCGAGCAGCACCCCTTCGACGTCCGCGGCCAGCAGCGGGTCCCAGTCCGAACCCCAGACCACTTTGATCACGTTCCAGCCCGCCCCCCGGAACACTCCCTCCAGCTCCTGGACGATCTTGCCGTTGCCCCGCACCGGCCCGTCGAGGCGTTGGAGGTTGCAGTTGACAACGAACGTGAGGTTGTCGAGCTCCTCCCGTGCCGCCAGCGGCAGAGCGGTCAGCGTTTCGGGCTCGTCGCACTCACCGTCACCCAGGAAACACCACACCCGCGACGCCGAGGTGTCAGCAATGCCCCGGTGGAGCAGATAGCGATTGAAGCGGGCCTGGTAGACGGCGTTGATCGGCCCGAGACCCATCGACACGGTGGGGAACTCCCAGAACTCCGGCATCAGCCGAGGATGGGGGTAGCTAGACACCCCGGCGTCCCCGGCCTCGCGCCGGAAGCCATCAAGGTCGCCCTCGTCCAGCCGGCCTTCGATATAGGCCCGGGCATAGATCCCAGGAGACGCATGGCCCTGAAAGAAGACCTGGTCGCCGGCCCCGCCGTCATCCTTGCCCCGGAAGAAGTGGTTAAAGCCCACCTCGTACAGCGACGCCGAAGAGGCGAAGGTGGACAAGTGCCCGCCAATGCCATCCGAGACGACGTTGGCCCTGCTCACGATCACTGCGGCGTTCCAGCGCACCAGCGCCCGGATACGTCGCTCGATCTCCTCGTCGCCGGGGAAGCGGGGCTGCTGAGCGGGAGAGATGCTGTTGAGGTACGGGGTGGTGACGCCAACGGGGAACCCGACACCCAGCTCGGCGGCCAACTCGAGCTGCCTGGCCAGCAAGAACCGGGCCCGGCTCTTGCCGTGAACCTGGATCACCGACTGGATAGACTCCACCCACTCCGCCGTTTCCTCCGGATCGATGTCCGGCACCTGGTCACTAACCCGGTGGGACACGATGCTGGTCACGATGTCACCGAATGCGATTCAGGCATGGAAGTCCTGTCTGAAATCTGGGCCAGCCGGATAGCCGACGAACGGTCAATGGAGTATGTGGCCGTACAGTCGCAGAACTGCCGCCGCTCTGGCGAGCGAGCATCTCGCCGGACGGCCTGGGGATTTGGATCCTATGGCCGGGAAGGCGGGCCGTGCCTCGTGTCCCGCCGGGGTATCCCGCTCTTTCGCGTCCGCTTCGCCCGCCACGGTGTCCTCTGGGCAGCCCGCGAGCTGGTAATTTCTGGGCCGTCCCACGCATCATGGGCGAGGTTGTCCCGGGCGTGTTAACCTCAAAAAATGATTCAGTCATGAAACTCGGACCACGGTAGCGTGTTCTCATCGAGGCGCGAGCGTTTGCGTTTGTGAAAAGCTTTAGGCGTGAGCCCGACGTACTTTGAATTCCTGGGTTCTTGTTTCTGTGATCCGGTACCTGATGTGTACTAGATGACCGCTAAGACGCAGCCGCGTTGCTGGCTCCACCTTGTGCGGTCCAGATCGTGCTGGCAACGGCCGACCTGGTGGTGGCCAGCGGGCACTTGGTGGGTTCCCGTTGGATGGCCAGGGCCAGCGGGGCACGGCCCGGACCCGCATAACATTGGAGAAGGCCGGGGCCAGAAGTCCCCTGCACATGCGATGACTTTCTTGAGATGCGACCGACCCCAACCACTACATGACTACCACTCAGGTGACATCGGACGACATCGATTCGGGCGTTCGCTACCGCATTCCCCAGTGTCGGCGGGGCCC
>DASTBN010000828.1:0-4754 GCA_035712045.1 Pseudonocardiaceae bacterium | reverse complement strand
GGCAAGACCGGCACCACCCAGGAAAACCGCTCGGCCGGGTTCGTCGGGGCGACACCGCAGTACTCCGGTGCGGTGCTGGTGTGGCCGGACGGCTCGCGCCCGGCCCCAATCTGCGACACCGACCCGCCCACGCTGTGCGGCTCGGGCAACATCTTCGGTGGCAAGGTGCCGGCCCGCACCTGGTTCCAGGCCATGGCCCCGCTGCACGAGGGCCTGCCAGTACTACCGCTGCCCCCCACCGAGCCGCGCTACCTCACCGGCGCCGGGCCCAACGTCCCCAACATCGTCGGCCAGGGCGAGAACACCGCGCAGCTCACCCTGGAGCGCTCCGGCTACCGGGTGAGGCGCGTCGTGTCAGCCTCGGATATGCCGGCCGGCCTGGTGACCTCGGTGTCCCCCACCACCGCCCAGCCCGGCGATCTGATCACGATCTCGGTCAGTGACGGTTCTGGTCGGCCGAGATCGGAACCAAGATTCAACAACCCGGGCGCCCCCTACACTCCGCCGTCCTTCGGCGGCGACCCGAACGCCGACGCTGGCCCCAACGACCCCAACCAGCCCCCGGACCCCGACCAGCCGCGCCCCGATCGCCGCCGGGGCCACCGCTAAGAGCCCGGCTGGAGGGCCGCCATGACGGTGGCGGCGAGACGCTGGCCCTCGGCGCGGCCGGCCGCTTTGGCCTTCGCGGCCTTCATCACCAGGCCCAGCTGGCCCAGGCTCGGGCGCTTGCCGAGCTGAGCGGCGACGTCGTCGAGGGACTCCGCGACCAGGGCGGCGAGCTCGCCGTCGCTGAGCTGCCGGGGTAGGTAGCGGGAGAGCACCTCACCCTCGGCACGCTCCCGCGCCGCCAGCTCTTCGCGGCCCGCTGAGGCGAACACATCAGCGGCTTCCCGGCGTTTCTTCGCCTCCCGGGCGAGTACCGTGAGCACCTGCTCGTCAGACAAGTCGCGGGCCCGCGAGCCGGACACCTCCTCGGTGGTGATCGCCGTCAGCGCCATCCGGAGGGTCGCGACGGTGACGGTGTCTTGTGACTTGATTGCCGTGGACAGGTCGGCGCGCAGCCGATCCTTCAGCTCTGCCATTGGGGGAGGCTACGCCTTCCCCCGCCAAAGGCGGCTAGGCTCGGCGGGCATGAACCCCTGGGGACGTGCCGCACTCAGCGCCGCAGCTTTAGCCGCCGCCGGGACCACCTATGCCGCCGGGGTGGAGGTCCGCCGCTGGACGCTGCGGCAGGCCACGTTGCCGGTTCTGGCGCTCGACGCGCCACCGGTGCGCATCCTGCACATCTCCGATCTGCACATGACCCCTCGGCAGCGCTCCAAGCAGCGCTGGCTGGCTGGCCTGGCCGAGCTGGCACCGGATCTCGTAGTGAACACCGGCGACAGCCTGGCGCACCAGCTGGCGGTACCGGCGGTGCTGCGGGCGCTGCAGCCGCTGCTGACCCTGCCCGGCGTGTTCGTGTTCGGGAACAACGACTACTACGGCCCGAGGCCGAAGAACCCGGTGCACTACCTGTTCAAGACCGACAAGAAGATCCGGGGCAAGCCGTTGCCCTGGGGGGATCTTCGCGCGGCGTTCGCCGAGCACGGCTGGCTGGACATGTCGAACACCCGCCGCGAGCTCATCGTGGCGGGCCGGCGGATCGCGGTCGCCGGGGTGGACGACCCGCACACCAAGCGGGACCGCTACTACCGGATCGCCGGGCCAGCCGATCCGCTCGCCGACCTCCGGCTGGGGCTGACGCATTCCCCGGAACCGTGGGTGCTGGACTCCTTCGCCGCTGATGGCTATGACCTCGTGCTCGCCGGTCACACCCACGGCGGCCAGTTGCGGCTGCCCGGGTACGGCGCGCTCGTGACCAACTGCGGGCTGGACCGCTCCCGGGCCCGTGGCGTGTCCCGGTGGGGGACGCGTACCTGGCTGCATGTCTCGGCGGGGATGGGTACCTCCCCGTTCGCGCCGGTGCGCTTCGCTTGCCCTCCGGAGGTGAGCCTGCTCACTCTCGTTCCCCGGAACACCGGCTCCACCCTGCCAGCCAGCGCGTGGCACGCCGTCGGCGTCGGCTAGAGTAGGCACCGTCCAACCGGGGTGTGGCGCAGCTTGGTAGCGCGCTTCGTTCGGGACGAAGAGGCCGTGGGTTCAAATCCCGCCACCCCGACCAGGAAAAACTCGCCACTTAGCGATCTTGCGGAATACCCGTGGGGGCCAAACCGGGGGCCACCCGCCTTACGCCGGATTGGCTTTGTTCTGTGTGAAGATGGTGTTCATGGTCTCGGCACCTCGGGTGATCACCGGCTTGAGCTGATGCCGGTAGACCTCCTCAGTGACCGCCGTGCTGGCGTGCCCGACGAGATCAGCGATGGTTTCGAGGGGAACGCTGTTGTCGCTCATCAGGGACACGAACGAGTGGCGCAGCTCCCGCGGTGTCCAGTTCTCGCCGAGACCGGCCTTCTTGGTGATCGCTTTGAAGGCCCGGCGAACGTGGGATGCATCCAGCGGTGGGGTCTATTGCATCGACGGATGGCGGACTCGGGCAGGCTGAGCTGATGCGTCCTCGCCCTGCTCCAGTGCTCCCGCCGATGTCCGGCTTCGTCGGATTCCGGTTCCCTCCTGATGTGATCATGGTGACGGTGCGGTGGTACCTGCGCTACAACCTGTCCTACCGCGACGTCGAGGAACTGTTGGCCGAACGTGGTGTGGGCGTTGATCATGTCACGATTTATCGGTGGGTCCAGCGGTTCACCCCGCTGCTGATCGACGCGGCACGGCCCTGCCGGCACGCCGCCGGGGATCGCTGGTTCGTCGATGAAACCTATGTCAAGGTCGCCGGGCAGTGGGTGTATCTGTATCGAGCAATCGACCAGTACGGGCAGGTCATCGATGTGCTGGTGTCTGAGAAGCAGGATCTGGCGGCCACCCGCCGGTTCTTCACCCGCGCGCTCGAGCACGGTCCACACCCGACCGAGGTGAGCACCGACCGCGCACCTGCCTACCCACGAGCGGTCGATGAGCTACTGCCCGCCGCTTGCCATGTCGTCGAGCAGTACGCCAATAATCCCATCGAGGCCGATCACAGCCAATTGAAGGCCCGGCTGCGGCCGATGCGCGGACTGAAACAGCTGCGCTCAGCGCGAGTGGTCAGCGCAGGGCACACCTTTGTTCAGAACCTCCACCGAGGCCACTACGAACTCGGCCTGCATGTCGACTCGAGGCATCGGCTCCCGGCGGCCTTCACCGAACTCACCCTTGCCATCTGAATAGGTCGTCTACGCCGTTACAGTAAATATGTCTGCCTCCTGCTAATGCAACAGACCCGGATCAGCTCGTTCCGCTTCCTCATCCGAGACAGAGACGCCAAGTTCACCACCAGCTCCGGCACCGTGTTCCGCGGCGAGAACATCACGATCACCAAGACACCGCCACGCACTCCCCGGGCGAACTGTTATGCCGAGCGGTTCGTGCGCACCGTCCGCGGCGAGTGCACCGACCGCATCCTGATCTCCAACGAACACCACGCCACCAAGGTCCTCTCCGGGTACGCGCAGCACTACAACTCTCACCGGCCGCACCAGGCCCTCGAGCAACGCGCCCCCAACGACGAGCACCGGCCAGCAGCCATGCCCATCGACGGCGTGATCCGACGCCACCGCGTACTCAGCGGTGTGATCAACAAATACCACCCAGCCACCTGACCCATCCGGCAAAACCACAGGTCACCAACCCGCACCAGAGTTTTGGATCGGTACAGGACCTCACTATGAACGAATCAAGCGTCGATAGGTGCTTGGCGGCTTGATCAACGAGTATGAACGCGCGGTATAAAGCTGCTGTTCAGCGCAGGTGACCGGCTTCTGGAACCCCACAGACGGCTGTGCCGACCACAATTTCGGGCACACGCACAGAACAAATGTGCGGCATGTTCCGATAATGCTCGGCGTAGTCGATCCCATATCCGGCGACCAAGTTTTCGCTAATATCGAAACCAACGTAACGCGGTCGGACTGGCTTGACGACACTGTCCGACTTGCGGAGCAAAACGCAGCTTTCTAAAGATGCTGGTGCCTGGCTCGACAAGTATTCGAGCAGCCAATGGAGGGTTGTTCCGGTATCTAGAATATCGTCGACTACCAAAACGTGCCGATCATTTATCTCGCGATCGAGCCCCTTTCGGAGTCGAACCGCTCTCGCCGTAGATCCTATGCCGTACGTAGACAGCGAAACCCAATCCATAGACAATGGTATTGTCACAGCTCGTGCGAGGTCGGCAGCGAAGACAGCACTTCCCTTCAAGATTCCAACAAAGAGAGGGTCAAGGCCGTCGTAGTCACCAGATATCTCCTCGCCTAATTCATCTATCCGCTGTTTCAACTGTTCGGCCCTCAATAGAACAGGCCCAAGCTCGCCAGTGGGAATGGTCATCATATCTCCAACCTCGACTATTTAGCCACAGTACGTGACCGGTGTCGCTCGCCGTGTATGGACGACTCGATCTTGGGTGTCAACGCCAGTTGCCACGAACTTACTTGCTACGAAATTCGGCTCGTTGGCAAATGAGTCTTCAAAATTAGAGAAAGCTTTCGTGTCCGTGGTCTCTGACAGTGCCTGCCCCAACATCGATACCAGAAAATCGACAAACCCAAAGATCATCGACATCGGTCGAAGGGCTCGATCGACCGCCGCCTACTAGAGCCGTCTGCTCGGCGTCCTGATACATCTTGCGGCCAGCCGTTTTACGTGCCGACGGATGGCAACTG
>DASTBN010000827.1:0-9067 GCA_035712045.1 Pseudonocardiaceae bacterium | reverse complement strand
GGGTCGATCACCTCACCGAAGTCGCAGAACGGCAGCTTGGTGCACAGCGCCCGGGTGTTGTCAGCGTCGAACGCGCCCCAGCCGCCATCCTTGGACTGCATGCCCAGCAGCCACGCCACCCCGCGATCCAGCGCGCTGCGGTCGTCCAGCCCGACGCGGCCCAGCGCGAGGATCACCTCGGCGGTGTCGTCGGTGTCGGGGTAGGTGTCGTTGTGGAACTCGAACGCCCACCCGCCAGCCGCTAGATCCGGGCGCCGGACCGCCCAGTCACCCCGGACCCGGATCTCCTCGCCGAGCAGCCAGTCGCTGGCTCGTGAAACCGCTGGGTCCGAAGCCGGCACGCCCGCGTCCAGCAAGGCGGTGAGGGCCAGGCAGGTGTCCCACACCGGGGACTGGCAGGCCTCCAGCCGCCGCACCCAGCCCTCCGGGGTGGATTCCCGGATGATGAAACCCTCCAGGCCCGCGATCCCCGCCCTGACCGCCGGGTGATCCAGGGAGTAACCCATCAGGTGCAGCGCCAGCAGCGAATACACCCACGGTGGCTGGATCCCGCCCCAGCCGCCATCGGCTTCCTGCCGGGCCAGGATCCACTCCAGGGCGCGGCGCATCGCGGCCCGCCGCATCGGCCGCAGCGGGTGCCGGGCGTAGGCGTGCAGCGCCCGGTCGGTGCGCTGGAAGAACCCGCCCCAGGTCCAGGGCCGCAGCGGCGCGGCCTCGGGGCGCGCCGACGCGGGCCCGGTGCGCAGCTCATCCACCCCGAAACCCAGCGGGCGCACCGGGCGCAGCGTGCAGACGATCGTCAGCGGCACGATCGTCTGCCGGGCCCAGCACGCCCAGTCGTAGACGTTCAGCGGGAACCAGCGCGGCAGGAAGATCAGCTCCGGGGGCAGGCTGGGCAGGTCATCCCAGGACCACCGCCCGAACATGGCCAGCCAGATGCGGGTGAACACGCGGCTGCGTTCCAGCCCGCCCTTCGCCCGGACGAACTCCGCGGCGCGCGCCATGTGCGGGGCGCCGGCCTGATCACCGGCCAGGCGCAGCGCCACCCACGCTTCGATCGTGGTGGACAGATCACCGGGCCCGCCGTGGTAGACCGCCCAGCTGCCGTCCTCGCGCTGCTGGGAGCGGATCCACCGGGCGGCCTCCTCGGTCTGGGCGGCGGTGCGCAGGCCGAGGAACTCGCGCAGCAGCAGATCCTCCGCGTCCATGGTCACGTTGGTGGCGAGCTCGCCTTTCCACCATCCCCGCTCGTCCTGGCCCTCACGCAGGTGCGCCACAGCGGCCGCCAGGGCCTGTTCCGCCGTGCGGGCCCCGGTGGCTCCGGGAATTGGGCTGGTGCGGGTCATCAGGACTCTCTTTCCACGATGAAGTGCGCGATGGCGGCCAGCTCCGCTCTCGGGTCGGCGGGGATCGGGACGCGCTCCAGCGCCCGCTCGGCCGCCTCGATCCGGCGCTCCGCCTCGGCTGCGGCCCACCGCCGCCCGCCAGCGGCGTCGATGAGCTCGGCGGCTCGGTCTTCGCCGCCAGGAGCCGGCCCGCGCAGCCAGCCGGCCAGCTCCCGCCCGGCCGGGCCGCCCTGGCCCAGTGTGTAAGTCACCAGCAAGGACTTCTTGCGGGAGCGCAGGTCGGAGAACACCGGCTTACCGGTGACCGCCGGGTCACCCCAGATTCCCAGCAGGTCATCGACGAGCTGGAACGCGATACCGAGTTGCGCGCCGTAATCGGCCAGGGCGGCCACCACCTCATCTGGTGCGCCGGCCAGCACCGCGCCGATCGCCGCGCTGGCCGAAAGCAGCGCACCGGTCTTGCCAGCGGTCATCTCCAGGCACTCCGCCAGGGTGACGTCCTGGCGCCGCTCGAACGCCACGTCCATCACCTGCCCGCGGATCAGGTGCCGGGTGGTCGCGGCGAGCAGCCGGGCGGCGGCGGCCCGGTGCGGGGACGAGCTGTCCAGCAGCACCTCCTGGGCCAGCGCCAGCAGCGCGTCCCCGGTCAGGATCGCGCTGTTGGTGCCCCACACCGCCCACACGGTGGGCCGGTGCCGGCGCTCGGTGTCGCCGTCCATCACATCGTCGTGCATCAGGGAGAAGTTGTGCACCAGCTCCACGGCCACCGCGCCGGGGATCCCCACCTGCGCCGGCGCACCGGCCGCCTGCGCTGAGAGCGTGGCCAGCGCGGGCCGTACCGCCTTCCCCCCGCCACCCCGGATCGGCACACCCGCAGCGTCCGTCCACCCCAGGTGGTACGCGGCGATCGCCGCACTGGTCTCATCCAGCCGCGCCAGAAACGCCCGAGTCGCCGACCCCACCACCTCCCGGGCCCGCCGCAACGCGCTCGGCGCCAGCGTCATCACGCCGCTCTCTTCCCGATATGGGGACATATCGGGATTCTCGGCCCCCGCGGCACCCCGATATGTCCCCATATCGGGATGGGGACCGAGGTCGGCGGTCATGAGGGGGCCTTGAGGGGGGTGGGGGCTTGGAGGAGGGCGGTGGCGGCGGCGGTGCCGCTGCGGACGGCGCCTTCCATGGTGGCGGGCCAGCCGGTGGCGGTCCACGCGCCGGCCAGGAACAGGCCTGGTGAGTGAGTGACCGGTGGGGGGCGCAGCGCCGCCGTGCCGGGGGCGGGCCGGAACGTGGCGTGCCGTTCCCTTGTGACGAAGAAGTCCCGCACCCGCGCGCCGCGCATCCGGGGCAGCAGCGCGGTGAGCGCGGGCAGGAATCGCTCGCGCAGCGCTGCGGTGGGCTGATCGATGTAGTCATCGGCGGCGGAGAGCGACACCGCGAGGTACTGACCGCTCGCCAGGCCCCCGTTGGCCAGGCCCCCGTTGGCCAGGCCACTGTGCGGGGTGCGGTCGAAAACCCACTGCACGGGTGTGCCCACCCCGGCGATGAACGGCTCGTCGAGCACGACTGTGTCCAGCACCACATGCACGTTGACGATGGGGGCGCTGCCCAGCCGCTGCGACCAGCCCGGGGGCAGCGCCAGCGCGCCCGGGGGCAGCAGCTGCTCCGCCGCGGCCGGTGGCACGGCCAGGATCACCGCATCAGCGCTGACGCGGGCATCGTCGGTGAGCACCTGCCAGGTGCCGTCGCGGGATTCGAGGCCGCGCACCGTGACACCGGTGCGCACGTCCGCCCCGGCCTCGCCGAGCCGGGCCAGGGCCGGATCGCCATGCAGTTCCCGTAACGGCACCCGGGACCAGCCGATGTCCGCCGCGCTCGCCTCGGTGAGCAGTCCTTCCTGGAACACCGTCGCGGCCAGGCTGAGCGAGGCGTCATCGGCCCGGGAGTTCAGGGTGGCCACCCCGACGAGTTCCCACAGCGCGGTGATGGCCCGCTCGGTTTGCCCGTGCCGGCGCAGCCAGGCGCCGAAGTTCTGCTGATCCGTCGCGGGGTCGGCGGGATCGACCCGGCGCAGCGCGAGCGAGGCCAGCGCGAACCGCGCCCGTTCCCGCATGGTCAGCGGGCGGTACCGCAGCAGCGAGCTGGCCAGGTGCAGCGGCGCGGGCAGCCCGGTGCGGCGCAGCCACACCGGCGCACTGGCGCCGGGTACCAGGATCGGGATAGCCAGCCGCGGCTGCATCGTGACCCGGTCGGCCGTCCCGAGCCGATCCAACAGCGCACGGTAGGACGTGCAGCAGCGCAGGAACACATGCTGGCCGTTGTCGACCCGCAGCTCACCACGGCCGAACGAGTGGGTCAGCCCGCCCAGCTGCGGCTTGCTCTCGAACAGGGTGACTGCGGCTCCCGCGTCGGCGCAGCGTAACGCCGCCGTGATACCCGCCAGGCCACCACCGATTACCGCGACCCGCCCCGTCATGACGGCACCGCCGACGGTGAGGATCCTACGAGGGCCCTCATAGCCACCTCCGCTTTCTGCCAACCAGACAACGACAATCGCCGGTCGAACACCAGGCTGGGACGGGCGGTGATGCGATCGAGCAGCCGCAGGTAGATCCCGGACATCGCGGTGACGCACGCGGCGCTGCGCCGGTCGAGCAGCGGGATCAGGCGGCTGCCGTCTGCGTACCACTGATAGGCGCGCTGGGCGCTGTGCCGGATCAGCGCGCTGAGCTGGCCGCCCGGGTCTTCCAGGACGCCCCCGGCGTCCAGCCTCAGCAGCACCCCGAACCGGTCCAGATCGTGCTGGGGCAGGTATATCCGGCCGTTACCGAGATCCTCCCGGATGTCCCGCAGGATGTTGATCTGCTGCAGGGCGACACCCAGCGCGTCGGCGTACTCGGCGGCCCGAGGGTCGGGCCGGTGGCCGAATACCGCCAAGCACAACCTCCCGATGGCCCCGGCCACACACCGGCAGTATCCCACCAGCTCATCGAAGTCGGCGTACCGTCGGCCCGCGATGTCCATCTCCACGCCGTCGATCAGCTCGCCGAAGGCACCCAGCGGTAACGGCAGCCGCCGCGCCACGTCCGCGACGGCCACCAGCACCGGATCGTCCCCGGGGTGGTCCAAATCGGCCAGTGACGCGCGCAGCGCCACCAGTGACGCGAGCTTCTCGGCGGGTGGAAGATCGCCATCGCCGATGTCGTCGATCCGGCGAGCCAGCGCGTACACCGCGCACAGCGCCAGGCGTTTGCGCGGGCGCAGCAACCGGATGCCGTAGTAGAAATTCCGGGCCTGCGTCCTGGTGATCGACTCACACAGCTCGAAAGCCGCCTCCGCGCTGGTCGAGACGCTGGTCATCTCACCCGACCTCCACGGGTACGGATTGCCGTATCCGGAGAGCTCTCGACAGGTGCCGGAGCACGTCCCTGCGGCGGGGACGCGGGGGACCGGCGAGGACATCGCCATCGGCCCGGCGCAGCGCATCCAGGGCGGCGTAGCCACCGGCGAGATACCCAGCGACGGCCAGGCGGGCCCAGCCGCGCAGCAGCCCGATCAGCGGTGCTCCGGAGTCCAGCAGTTGACGGGCCCGGGTGATCTGGAAGTCCATCAGCTGGCGGAACGCGGGTGAGGCGGCCGGGGCGTCCAGGTCGGCGTCGGTCACCCCGAAGGCGGCCAGGTCCTCCTGGGGCAGGTACACCCGGCCGGCCCGGCGATCCTCCGCGACGTCCTGCCAGTGCTCGATCAGCTGTAGCGCGGTGCAGATCCGGTCGGACAGGCGCACCGTGATAGGACCCGAGCACCCGAACACGGCGAGCACGATCCGGCCGATGGGATCTGCGGAGAGCACGCAGTAGTCCCGGAGCTGGGCGTAGCTGGCGTAGCGGTGCACCCGCTGGTCGAGCAGGTTGGCCCGCACCAGGTTCTCGAACGGTTCCCGCTCTAGGCCATGAACGGCCACAGTGGGTACCAGCCGCCGCAGCACCGGGTGCCGGGGCGCTGCGTGCTGGGAGCTGGGGCCCTCCCAGATTGTGGCGAGGTCCGCCCGGAACCGCTCAAGCAGCGCGATCCGATCCCCCTCCGCATTGTCACCGAGATCGTCGATCACCCGGGCGACGTCGTACACCGCCACCAGATCAGTCCGCAGCGCCCGGGGCAGCAGCCGCAGCGCCACCGGGAAGTTCTCCGCCCGCCGCTTGCGCCCCAGCTGGCGTCCCAGCGCCCGGGCCGGCGTGTCGGCGTCATCAGCGCCGTTCTCGGAGATCGCCGCCATGCGGACAGTTTCGCCGTGCCCTGAACGGCATTTCTCCGTCGCACCGCTCAGTTCTCCGCGCTTAGAATTGTCACATTTGAGTAAGCATCACCAGATTGCGTTTGGGGCGCCCGGGATCCTGGCACCACGATGGCGGGGAAACCGGGCGGTGTACACCTGAGGTAAGGAGGCTGCCACATCCAGCTCGACGACCTGGTGCCCGCGATCCTGGATCGGCTGCCGATCATCCTGGCCGAGGTCCGCGAGATGCTTGCCGAGCAACAACCGGACTACGCGGGATTCCTCACCGAGGACTTCGCCGAAGTCCTCGCCGCCGCCGAGGGGTTCATCACCCGGCTGGTGCGCCTGGCCGAGCGGGACCCCCCGGTGACCGCGCCCCAGCTGGCGTCCGGGGTAGAGCTGGCCATCTTCGAGCAGATCGGCCGTCTCCATTACGAGGAACAGCAGGACGTGACCCACCTGCTCGCCGCCTACCGGACTGGCGCCGCGGTCGCCTGGCGCCACGTGTCTGAGACGGCCCTGGCGCTCGGTATGCCCGTGGAGACCATCGCCGGGCTAGCCGCGGTGATCTTCGCCGCTGTGGAGCAGCTGTCCTCTTCCTCGTTGCGCGGGTATGTCCGAGCCCAGGCCAGCGCCGAGCACGCCCACGAGCGGCTGCGCGGCGAGCTGGCCGAGCTGCTGATCTCGGACCGCTGCGATACCACGGCCTTGCGAGCCGCCGCCGCCCGCGCCGACTGGGCGCTGCCCCGCTCCGCGGCCGTTGTCCTGATCAGCCCGGACAATGAGGTCGGGCGGGTGCTGCTGGATCGCCTGGAGAACACCTGCCTGCGGCTGAGACGGGGCCAGATGCTGGTGACGATCGTGCCGGACCCGGAGGGCCCCGGGCGGCGCAAGCGGCTGGCCACCGCGCTGCGCGGGGCCGGTGCCGTGGTCGGCGCCACGGTGCCGCTGGAGCGGTTGCCGGCCAGCATGAACCTGGCTGAGCACGCGCTGCGGCTGCGGCCGCTGCTGCCCGATGATCCGCTGTTCGTCGATGAGCACCTCGACGCCATGCTGGTGCACCACGATGACCGGCTGCTCGCGGCGTTGCGGCAGCAGTACCTGGCACCGCTGGCGGGCCTGCCGCCCTCCACCCGCGAGCGGTTATCCGAGACGCTCACGTCCTGGCTGATGAACATGGGCAACCGCAGGGCGGTGGCGGAGGAGCTGCACGTGCACCCGCAGACGGTGCGCTACCGGCTGGGCCAGCTGCGGGAGCTGTTCGGGCCCGCCCTGGACGATCCGGGTACCCGGGCGGCGCTGCTGCTGGCGCTGGCCTGGGGACCGGCGGTCACCGAATCCGAACCAGGACCGCGCCGGTGACCGCCCCTGTTGAGGGGGCCCGGCCACCGAAGCGGCTGCTGGTGGTCAGCGCCACCATCGGCGAAGGTCACAACGCGACCGCGCGGGCCGTCGAGGAGCGCGCCCAGCGACTCTGGCCGGGTATCGAGATCCGCCGGGTGGACACCCTGGAGGAGATGGGCCCCTGGGTGGGCCCCGGGTTCCGCTGGATCTACCGGGTGAACGTGGACACCACGCCCTGGCTGTATGACTACTTCTACCGCTCCCTGTGGCGCCACCCCTGGTTCGCCACGGCCTCCCGCCGGTTCGTCGGGACCTGGAGCGGGCGCCGTCTTGGCCCGGTAATCGCCTCCTATCAGCCGGATCTGGTGGTCTCCACCTACCCCCTCGGCACCGCCGGGCTGGACTGGATGCGCCGCCGCGGCGGTCTCGACGTCCCGGTCGCCGCGATCGTCTCGGACTTCGCTCCGCACCCATTCTGGGTATACCCCGAGGTGGACCTGCATTACGTGGCCAGCCAGGCGAGCCTGCGGGCCATGCGCCAGGCTCAGCCTGACGCCCGGGGCGCGGTCGGCGCACCCCCCGTCGTCGCCGCGTTCGCCCCGGCCGACAAGATCGCCGCCAGGCAGCGCTGCGGGCTGCCCGAGGACCGCCTGGTCGTGCTGGTGTCGTGCGGATCGCTGGGGTTCGGCTCGATCGAGCGCGCCGTCGGAGCCGCGCTGGCCGCTGGCCCAGAGATCTGCGTGGTGGTGGCCTGCGGGCGCAACGAGGCATTGCGCGCCCGGCTGGCGGCCCGGGCCGGACCAGCGGAGCGGCTGGTGCCCCCGCGCCTGATCCCATTGGGCTGGACAACGGAGATGCCCGCGCTGACCATCGCGGCGGACGCCGTGATCACCAACGCCGGGGGCGCGACCGCGCTGGAAGCGCTGGCGTGCGGCCGCGCGGTGCTGATGTTCGAGCCGATCGCCGGCCACGGCAAAGCCAACGCCGAGCTCATGGCGCGAGCCGGTCTGGCGAGTCTGTGCCAGGGACCGGCCGAGCTCGCCGCAGCCATCCGCGCCCTGCCCGCCCAGCAGGCCCTGGCCGAGCGGGCCGCGCTGGCCCATATCGGCGCCCTCGACCTGGACGCTGAGCTCGCCGCCCTCCCCGGGCTGCCCCGCCACCGAGGGGCCCGGCCGCTGACGGCATCGGACGCCTTCTTCGCGCACGCCGCCACCGCTGCCGTTCCCCAGCAGGTCGGCGCCGTGCTGCTGCTGGAGGGAGTCCTGGACGAAGCCGCCCTGACAGCGCGGATCACCGGCCGGGTGGCCGATCTGCCGATGCTGCGCCGCCGCCTGGAGCCCCGGCGCGGCCGGTGGCCGCGCTGGTTACCCGCTGGCGACATCGACCCCGCCGCCCACCTGAGCACCCGGACGGTCAGCACCACCCGCGGCGTGCCCTTCCCTGTCGCGGTGCGGGAATTCCTCGCCACCCCGGTGCCCCTGGACCGCCCTCCCTGGCAACTGCAGCTACTCCACGACACCGACACCTCCCGGAGCGCTCTCCTGGCGAAACTCCACCACACCCTCGGTGACGGCCTGGCTGTCACCGCGACCCTGCTCGCCCTGCTCACCGATCAGCGGGCCGAGCCGTGCTCTTCGCACCGCTCTGCGGGACCGCGGCCGTCGCGGGCGGGGCGGGTGACACGGATGGCCGGGGTGGCTCAGGCGGGGCGGGTGGTGCGGGTGGTGCGGGGCCTGGCCAGCCTGGCGGCCGCGGGGCCCGCCCCAGGGCGGGGGCCGGTGAGGGTGAGTACCCCGGGCCGCGAGTATGCCCTGGCGGTATTGCCCGCGGCGGCCGTGCGGGCCAGGGCGCGGGAACACGGGGTGAGCACCACCGCGCTGCTGCTGGCGCTGACCGGTGAGGCGTTACATCGCGTCGATCCGGCCCTGGCCACCAGGCATGGCCGGATCCGGGCGATGGTGCCCTGGACCATTCACGCGCTGCGGCGAGCCGACCCCGGGGGCGAGCGTTACCAGGGCAACCACACGGCGGCGATCGCCCTGGACCTGCCGGTCGGGCCGATGCCCCTGCCGTGGCGGATGGCTGAGGTGGCGGCCGCGCTGGC
>DASTBN010000826.1:0-3236 GCA_035712045.1 Pseudonocardiaceae bacterium | reverse complement strand
CGACCTGGCGTTCACCGGCCTACCCGAGCGGCAGCGCACGGTGCTCGTCCTGCGGGACGTCGATGGCTGGCCGGCGGAAGAGGTCTGCGCCGAGCTCCAGGTCTCCACCGGCAACCAGCGGGTCCTGCTGCGTCGCGCCCGGGCCGCGGTGCGCGTGGCACTGGAATCGCTACACCGCGATCTCGTGCCCGCATGCCGAGCTCGCGCTGGCACCGGGCGGGCGGCTACTCAACCGCGCTGGCCCGCACCTCGCAATCCGGGCCGGGGAACATCAGGCGCTCCTGACCATCGTCGAACCGGACGAGGTAGGGCGGCTGGCCATCGGGGCCCCGCACCTCCACCACCTCACCCATGCGATCGGGCCGGTCAACAGTGCGGCCGTGCACACACAGCCAATCACCGATGCTCGCTCGCATGATGGATCACCTCTCTGACCGTAGACCGGTTTGCCGCTCCACCGAATTCTGACGCTACGGCCCAGCGGGGCCGGAGCTCAACCGCCAGTGGGTCGAGCCTCAGCGCGCGACACACCGTCCCCCGGGGCGCGACGCCCCGGGGGACGGGGAGGCGGGATGATGGGGGCGTGTCTGGGGTGCCCGCGCCGCTGCGGATTGGGCCTTACGAGGTCGATCCGCCGATGGTGCTCGCGCCGATGGCAGGGATCACGAATGTGGCGTTCCGGCGGTTGTGCCGACAGTTCACCACGCCGGCACCCGGGGCGGGGCTGTTCGTCTGCGAGATGATCACTAGCCGGGCGCTGGTGGAACGGCATCCGGGCACCATGAGGATGATCAGCTTTGATCCCGCCGAGCGGCCCCGGTCGATGCAGCTCTACGGGGTCGATCCGGCGACGATCCGTAAAGCCGTCGAGATGGTCCGTGACGAGGATCTCGCGGACCACATCGACCTCAACTTCGGCTGCCCGGTACCGAAAGTCACTCGCCGCGGCGGCGGGGCCGCACTGCCCTACAAGCGGGCCCTGTTCGGCCAGATCGCCCGGGGCGCCGTCGAGGCGGCGGGGCCGCTGCCCGTCACCGTGAAGTTCCGGATCGGCATCGACGACGAGCACCGCACGTTCCTCGACGCGGGCCGGATCGCCCAGGACGCCGGGGTGGCCGCAGTGGCTCTGCACGCGCGCACCGCTGCCCAGCGCTACTCCGGTCACGCCGACTGGGACGCCATCGCCGCGCTCAAGCGGGCCGTCACGGGGATCCCGGTGCTGGGCAACGGGGACATCTTCGCCGCCGCCGACGCGATCCGGATGGTTGAGCACACCGGCTGCGACGGGGTGGTGGTGGGCCGGGGCTGCCTGGGACGGCCATGGCTGTTCGGCGAGCTGGAAGCGGCGTTCCGGGGCACCCCGGCCCCGGCGCCACCGGCGCTCGGGCGGGTAGCGGCCATCCTGCGCCGCCACGCCAAGCTGCTCGCCGACCACCTCGGACCCGACAAGGGCCTGCGTGACCTGCGTAAACACATCTCCTGGTACCTGCATGGCTTCCCTGTTGGCGGGGACGTGCGCCGCGCGCTGGGTATGGTGTCCAGCCTCGCCGAGCTGGACACTCACCTCGCCCGCCTGGACCACGATGCCTCGTTCCCGGTGGGCGCGGACGGTCCCCGGGGCCGCCAGGGCTCACCCGGCCGGGTGGCGCTACCGGAGGGCTGGCTGGACGACCCCCTCGATCTCGCGGTCCCCGCCGAGGCGGAACTAGCCCATTCGGGTGGCTGAGCCAGGTACCGGCGCGGCCGCATTCACCCGCGATTCACGCAACCGCCGACACGGGGTGAGCTCGCCGCCGTACTCTCTGGCAATGCGGGAGAGCTTCCACGCCGAGCTGGATAGCCTGATCAGTGACCTGGCCAGGGCGGCTCGCCTGGCCGGGGACATGATGACCAACGCCTCGACCGCGCTGAATCAGGCCGACCTCGCTCTGGCTGAGCACGTCATTTCCGGCGCGGGCGAGATGGCGGTGCTCTGCGACGACATGGATCAGCTCTGCGTCAAGCTGCTCGTCCTGCAGGCACCGGTGGCCACCGATCTGCGGGTGGTGGTGGCCACGATGCACGCGGTGGGCGACGTCGAAAGGATGTGTCACCTGGCCCAGCACATCGCTAAGATCGCGAGAATGAGGCACCCAGCCATGCCGATCCCGGACGCGCTGCGCCCGGTGTTCGCCCGGATGGGTCTGCTCGCCAGCGCCCTGGCGCACGACGCCGCCGCCGCGATCGAGGGCCGGGACCCGCTCTCCGCGCAGCGACTGGCCCAGGCGGATGACGAAGTGGACGCGCTGCGCCGCCGCGTCTTCCAGATCCTCTTCGCCGAGCACTGGTCGCATGGCATCGAACCAGCGGTAGACGCCGCGCTGATCGGCCGCTATTACGAGCGCTTCGCCGATCACGCGGTGGCCATCGCGGGCCAGGTCAACTTCATCGTCACCGGGCTGCCGCCAGAACGGTGATACACCCGCAAGCGGCCCGTCTGCGCGACGGCAGATAGTGAGCACTACCGAGCGGGGAGGCCGCGATGACAACACCACCGAACCCGAACTGGCCATCAGGCCCGGGTGACCGCTACACCCCCGGCGCCTCCCCTGGCGGGGTCCCGCCTGGTTACCCTGGACCTTACGGCTATCAGGGCCAGCCCGGTTACCCCGTCGCGGGCCCGACCAACGGATTCGCCATCGCATCCCTCGTGCTCGGGATCATCTGGGTCTATTGGGTCGGCAGCGTCCTGGCACTGATCTTCGGGTACGTCGCGCTCAAGCAAATCAGGGAACGCCGCGAGAGCGGTTACGGCATGGCCATCGCGGGCATCGTGCTCGGCTGGGTCGGTGTCGGGGTGCTAGCGCTCCTCTTTATCATCGGGTTCATCGTCGGGGCGACAGGAGGACGCTGACCGCGCTGTTCGGCTAGGCCTTGATGACAGTCCGGCTCGCTCTGGTGTCGCCGAGTTCTGAGCTCGAGGACCTTCTTGGCGCGCGGGGTGTACGGGATGTACTCGGGCACCTCAACGTCTTTCGGCGGGCCGAGCACCACCGTCATGGCGGCGCGGACCTGCTCGGCCGTGATGCCCTGCTCCGCCAGCGCCCGGCCAGCCAGACCCTCGGGCTCGACGAGCAGGCCAAGCACGAGATGCTCGGTGCCGATAAAGTCGTGACCAGCGGCCCGGGTTTCTTCCTGGCTGGCGATGACGACGCGACGCGCCCTCTCGGTGAACCTGGCGAAGCCGTCGAGCACGA
>DASTBN010000825.1:0-2809 GCA_035712045.1 Pseudonocardiaceae bacterium | reverse complement strand
GGTGGCAGCTCGGCGAGTCTGGCGATGTGGTGCACTTGCACCTGGTCGCTGTTCCCGCGCAGCTCGCGCCGTCTCCGCAGGAGCCGATGACCAGCTCCTTGTAGCGGTAGGGGTTCTGGCCCGGGGATGCGGTCGCTGATGACCGCGTATTTCTGCCGTTTGAGGGGGATTCCGCCGAATCGTGCGACCTGGGGCTTGCGGTTTCCCTCGCGGCGGCGGACGGCTTCGAAGCAGGTGCGCGGGCCGTGTGGTGTGCCGATGGTGGTCTTGTGTCGCGCCGCCATCGCCGACATCGACGATCCGTGCTTGGCTGCGAGCGTCTTGAGCAGCGAGCTCTCCATCACCCACCGCAGCCGGTTCAGCCGGTAGACGTCGCCGGCGAGCAGGTAGTACTGGGCGATGCCCCGGTACTGGGCCCCGTAGGCCTCCACGATGTCGTGGTCGTCGAGGTTCTGCAGGGCATGCAGCGTGGCTGGTCGGCCGTGCCGCAGGTAGGGCGCGCTTTTGGCGGTGATCACCGTGCGCGGCACGCGCAGGCCGATGATGCCGTTGACGCTTTTCCGGCCGCTCGTGTTGTGCTGGGTGGTGATCTCGTATCCGAGGAATTTGGCCGCGCTGGTGCGCGCGTGCGTGATCAGGGTTTTCTCGCCTGATAGTTCCAGCCGGAGTTCGTCCCGCATGAACTGTGTCAGGCGCTGTTTGATCTCCTCGGCTTCGGCTTTCGGCCCGGCGAACCCGAATAGCGTGTCGTCCGCGTAGCGCACATATCGGAGTCGGCGGTAGCCGGGTCGTCGCAGTTCCCTATCGGCAGGCGTGCCTGCCTTCTTTTCAGGTCCCGCGCCTTCTCCCGGTCACCCTTCTTCCGCGCGTAGGCGTACGCTGCCGTCACTCTCCCGTATTCTTTGCTCCGGGTTCGCGCTTCCCCTCTGGTGTATTCTGGGATGAGTGTGTTCTCGACGAATTCGTCCAGCTTGTGCAAGTAAATGCTGGAGAGGATCGGTGAAACCACCCCGCCTTGCGGCGCGCCGCTGAGCGTGGCATTCCACCGCCAGTCCTCCAGATATCCGGCTGTCAGCATGTTCCGCATCAGCCGCAGAAACCGGTTGTCGTGGATTTTCTCCGCCAGAATCGAGAGCATGACCTGGTGGTCAAAACTCCCGAAGCAATCGGCGACATCACCCTCGACGAACCAGGCCGTCCCGCTCCAGGTGCCGGCCACCTCGCGCAGTGCGGTGTGGCAGCCCCGGCCGGGGCGGAACCCGTGGGAGCGGCCGGAGAACTGCGGCTCGTAATACGCCTCCAGCAGGAGGCGCACCACCTCGCCGACGAGTTTATCCGGCCAGGTCGGCAGGCCCAGCGGGCGGACTTTGCCGTTCTTTTTCGGTATGTAGACCCGCCTGACCGGGCTGAAGCGGTAGCGCTCGTGGCGCACCGCATCGATGATCGCCCGGATCTTGCCCAGTGACATGCCATCCACGGTCTCCGGCGTGGCCCCGGGCGTCATCGCCCCGTCGTTGGCGTAGATCCGCCCGTAGGCCAGCAGATACAATTGCGGGTTGAACAATTGCCGATACAACTCATCCAGCGGCAATCCCTTCCTGCCGCGCTCACGAAGGACACCCAATACCGTTTCGGCGTTCTGCATTTCGCATACCTTCCGGTCGTGAATATCCGGCCACCTGTTCCCCTTCGCCCTGCGGACGGTGTTACCGCCTCCCTGGCAGGCCGTTACCCCTGCGACTACTATGGGAACTCCGTCGCCATAGGACTCGCGTCCCGTAGGCGATCCCGCGTTCGTCTCCGTCATACGTCATAGCGCGACGTAGGTGGCCCACTCATCTCCTTGAATGTCCTCGCTGGACATCGCTCCGCACCCGGAGGATATGCCGGGCAAGCCCCTGACTCGGCATAGGATGCGGCGTCGGCTTCGGGTATCTTTCCGACGGGCGGAGGCTTGCGCCTTCTGGAGATTAGGCTTCAGGCAATTCAGCTTTCACCATATCGCGCGGGTCTCCTGGCGCGCCGTCCCTGATACCTGGACCCGGCCACCGGTTTCCTGGCATGCTCTTGTCCCCGCCAGCCTTTCGGCATCGGGTAAGCCATCAGACCCAAGGACATTCCTCCAATCCTTCCCGGCTGAACCGGGGATACAACGAAGCGCCTCGCGGCGCACAGGCTCCGCCTCGGACCGCCGAGTTTGATGGTTCTGTGGGCAGGCCGGTGGTGGCGGGTTCATCCTCGCGATCAGGGAACTAGTTACGGGAGTGGTTATGGCTTCACGTCTGGTGCGAGCTAACGCGGTCACGGTCGGCGACGTGCTGGACGGGCACACGCTGCTGGAGATCGACTGCGTGGACCGGGTCTACCTGACCTTGTCGGTGCCCAGCCTGGTGGTCGGCGGCCAGGTGGTCAGCTTCCTGACCGCGCACGAGAAGAACCCGATCCCCTCGCCGGCGCTGCTGGAGCGGAGGGGACTGGCGTTCCGCCGGGCGGTGGCCTCCCTCGCCGAGGCCAACGACATCCCGGTACTGAGCTTCGCGGGCAAGCGAGACCGGGGCCGCCCGGGGGTGCTGGCCGAGTCCCCGTGGCCGGAACGCAAGATCGACAAGGTGATGCCGCTGATGCGCAAGGCCGCCGCCACCGGGCGTTCCCAGGTGGTCGCGATCGGGGGTGGCGCAGGAGTACCAGCGGGTATTCACCGGGACCAAGGACCAGACCCCCACCGGGGCGGTGTGGTTCTCTTACAACCGGACCGAACGCCGGGTCACCTGCTACTACTTTTACGTCTGGGACGACGATTTCGGGCCGG
>DASTBN010000824.1:0-2412 GCA_035712045.1 Pseudonocardiaceae bacterium | reverse complement strand
CTCATCGTCGGTGCCGCCCGAGCGCCCCGGGAAATTGCGCGGCACCGTTCGCAGGCTGCGCCGCCCGGCCGCCGGCACCTGTCCCATGCCGATGCATCCGTTGCACCCGGTCTGGTGCAGGCGGGCTCCGGCCCGTAGCAGCGCGGTCAGGTCACCGTGGTCGATGAGCTGGTCGAGCACCTGCCGGGAGGCAGGGTTGATATCGAGGGACACCCCGGCTGGGATGCGTTGGCCGGCCACCATGGCAGCAACGACCGCGACATCGCGGTACCCGGGGTTGGCAGAGGACCCGATATAGGCCTGGTAGATCTCCTGCCCGGCGACCTCCCGGACGGGCCGGACGTTGTCCGGGCTGGAGGGCAGCGCAATCAACGGCTCCAGCTCGCTGAGGTCGAGCTCGCCGGCCACGTCATAACCGGCGCCCTCGTCCGCGGACAGCGGCGCCCAGTCCTCACCGCGCCCTTGCTTGATCAGGTAGTCGCGGGTCTGGCGGTCGGAGGGAAAGACGGTGCTGGTCGCGCCGAGTTCGGTGCCCATGTTCGCGATCACATGACGGTCCATCGCCGACAACTGCTCCAGCCCCCGGCCGTGGTATTCGATGATCCGGCCCTTGCCGCCGTCCACCCCGTGCCGGCGCAGCATCTCCAGCACGACGTCCTTCGCGCTCACCCAGTCCGGCAGCTGGCCGACGACGTGCACACCCCAGATCTCTGGCATCGTGATACGGAACGGCTCGCCGGCCAGCGCCAGCGCAATCGCCAGCCCACCCGCGCCTATCGCGAGCATGCCCAGCGACCCCGCCGCCGGGGTATGGGAGTCCGCCCCGAGCAGCGACGCACCGGGCCGCCCGAAACGCTGCTGGTGCACCGCGTGGCTGATCCCGTTGCCGGCCCGCGAGTACCACATGCCGAACCGGCGGGCGGCGCTTTGGTGCAGCACGTGGTCGTCTGCGTTACGGTGGTCGGCCTCCAGCAGGAGGTGATCGGTATAGGCCACCGCGAGCGGCGCGCGGATAGCGTCCAAGCCCATCGCCTCCAGCTCAAGCGCACACAGCGGCCCGGTGGCGTCGTGCAGCAAGATCTGGTCGATCCGCAGGGCGATCTCGCGTCCTGGCTCCAGGTCACCATCGGCCAGATGGCTACGGATCAACTTCCGGGTCAGGTTGTCAGCCATGGGAGATCCGCCTTCCACGACCGCGTCTCTACCCGCATCGGTCAGTTCAATCAGGAGATCGCCGGCGCGCCTCAGCCCTTAAGGCCAAGCTCAACCGCGAGACCGGATACAAACAGGCTCTTCGCCGCCCGCCTCCGCCGGTTCGTGAAGCTCGCACAGCGGCAGATGTCCTACGCGCACGGCGGTGATGGATTTATGGCCTGGGGGCAGCAATGTGGCCATGCCGATGGTAGCAAGGACGCTGCCGGGCCCAGGTGCAGGTCAGGACTCCGGTGACAGCGCCCAGGCGACAGTGCAGGTATCGGTGGACGCGGTCGAGGTGATCGTGAACGAGCCGGTCGTGCGGGAGCTGACGTAGAGCCGGCCAGCGGGGTTTGACAGCGGGGTGAGCTGGATCAGCGAGGTGGGGAACGCCCACGGCGTGTTGACCTTGGCAGACCCGGATTTCAGGGTGACCTTGCCGAACCGCTGCACGGCCGTGGTGGATTCATATCCCCCGGTCTGGGTGACGCTGTCACCCAGCATCAGGTTGTCGCACAGCGAGTGGTTGAGGATCGCCTGGCCGGACTGGCCGGTGGAGTAGTTCATCCGCCCGCTCGCCCACTCAACTGTCTCTGGCTGGCCGGGGGCCGAGCCGGACTGCCGCAGTGCCAGGCTGTACTTGGGCGCGCCGGACGGGTCATCAGTGGTGCTGACCGCGGTGATGGTGCCGCTGATGAACACCCGGTTCTGGCCTCGCACCTCGATGCCCGCGAACTCCCCGCCCTGGCCGTGGTTCGCGCCGCCAGGCCCGGTGCCGGTGCCGTCTCCTTCGAAGCAGCACCCGCTGATGATGACCGGGGCCCGCCAGTCGGTGCCGGTGGAGGAGGAGTTGATGATCAGCACCCCGGACTGGCCGTTGCGCTCGGTCGAGCAGCCGGTCAGCTTGGTGGCGTCCCCGTAGGTGCCCTTGTGGTCGATCACCCAGGCCGAGCCAACGCACAGGTCCACCCGGCAGGCGGTGTAGCACATGTTCCCCGAGCTGTTGGGGGTGGAGTAGAAACCGTGCCTGTCGGTGGAGTCGCCCGCCTGGCCCGCGTACTGGATGTGGCAGTCGGTGATGTTGGAGTCGTTCGGCGGCCGGTGCACTGCATTCAGGCCGGGCCGCTGGATCATGACCCGCTCCATCCACAGCGCGTCCCCGTCGGTCCCGTCACTGCCCTGGTAGTACGCGATGCCATGCCCGGTGACCAGGCAGAT
>DASTBN010000823.1:0-11148 GCA_035712045.1 Pseudonocardiaceae bacterium | reverse complement strand
GGTGTCCGCCATGTCCGCGACCCAGCTGCGCCCGGTACCGGGCGGGAGCGCTCCGGTCTTGATGTTCAGCACGGCTGTGATGGCCGCTGCGGCGGCGGCCGTGCTCGCTGTGGGGACCCAAGACGCCCGCCTGCTGCGGCTGGGTGTGATCGCGGCGCTCTGGGCGGCGCTGCTGGGCGCCTTCGCCGCGGCGCGGATGCGGCGGGAGGCCCGTTCCAACGCCGACCACGCCGATCAGCTGCGCCGGACCTACCAGCTTGAGCTGGAGCGTGAGGTGAGCGCGCGGCGGGAACACGAACTGCGGGTGGAGCACCAGCTACGCGAGCGGGCGGAGCAATCAGCACGGCGCGAGATGGTGGAGTTGCGAGCCGAGCTCGCCGCCATGCGGGCCAACCTGGAGTCGCTGGGACACACCCCGTCGGCGCGGCAAGCCGCGCTAGGGCCTGGATCCGATCGCCCGTCTCTATCGTCCGGGGCACCCTGGGGCAGCACTGGTCTGCCCGGCCTGAGCGCGCCGCAGTTCGTGGCCCACAGTCAGCACGCTCCGCAGCGCCACGTCGCGCCGGTGAGCCACGACTCCTCCCCCCGCGTTCCGCACCAGTCCGCCGCCGCAGGACAGCAACGCACCGTGGATGACCTGCTCGCCGCCCACGGCAACCCCCGCCGCCGACGCGGCCAGCGGTTCTAGGCGTCTGGCCGTGACATCTGCGCAGCCCGGTCCCGGACAGCGCGGCCCAGCGTGGCTGGCGGCCCTGCCGCTAATCGGGCTGGGCATCGCGGTCCTCGTCGCGCTGGGCCTGGTCAGTACCACCATCGGCGGCCCGGGCATGCTGGTCGGCACGATGGCGGCGGCGCTGCCCGTGACGGCGGTCGTGTCAGCGTTCCTGTGGGTGGACCGCTGGGAACCCGAGCCCTCGCGGCTGCTGCTCGCCGCGTTCCTCTGGGGCGCGGGAGTCTCGGTGCTCGGCGCGGGATTGGTCAACGACGCCGCGACCACCGCGGGCGAACGCGTGCTCGGGGCGGGCGGTGGCGATCTGGTCGCCTCGGTCATCTCCGCTCCGCTGGCCGAGGAGGCGTTCAAGGGCGCGTTCCTGGTCGGCTTGCTATGGTGGTGGCGCCGTGAGTTCGACGGCGTGGTGGACGGGATCGTCTACGCCGGGCTGGTGGCGGCGGGTTTCGCGTTCACCGAGAACATCCTCTACTTCGGGCGCGCGTTCGCCCTCGACGGCGGGGTCGCGTTCGTGTTTCTGGTGCGCGGTGTGCTCGCGCCGTTCGCGCACCCGGTGTTCACCGCGATGACCGGGATCTGCGCGGGGCTGGTGGCGCGGCGGCGCAGCCTGCCTGAGCGGATGCTGCTGCCCCCGGCCGTGTACCTGGGAGCTGGTTACCTCGGCGCGGTGGGGTTGCACGCCCTGTGGAACGCCTCGGCGGGCCTGGGCTACCTGCCAGCGTTCTATAGCGTGATTATGGTTCCGCTGTTCGGGTCGCTGATCGCGCTGGTGCTGTGGCAGCACCGCCGGGAGCAGCGGATGGTCTCCGCCGCGCTGCCGGGATTCGCCAGCGCAGGCTGGATCGCCCCGAGCGAGGTCCCGTTACTGGCCAGTCAGGTCGGCCGACGGGGATGGCTCGGCGAAGTCCGTCGGCGGGCCGGTGACGACGCCGCTGGCGCGGTCCGCGATTACCAGAACGCGGTCAACGAGCTGGCGTTCCTGGCCGACCGGGTGGAACGCGGCACAGCCAGCCCGGACACCAGGCGCTGGCACCATGAGGCGGTAGCCGATCTGATCGCGGCCCGGGACCGGGCGGTGCGCGCGCCTGCGCGGCAGCGGCGGCACCAGTGAATGGGGACCAGCGAATGGCGCCGGTGAATGGGAGCAGTGAAGCTGCTCACCTGAACAGGCGCGGAGACTGCCGGCGGGATTAACCTGCGGGTGTCCGGTACCCGCAGGCAGCGCGGGACTGGAACAGATGGAAGGCGCGGCGATGGCAGCGACGCCACTGAGGCCACGATCGGGTGCGCTCGCGTCCCGCGGGGGGACTGAGCACAGCATGGCCCAGCATGAAGTGGCCCAGCGCCCAGCGCGGCTGGCTGTGGGCGTGGTCTCCGCAGGCCGGGTGGGTTCGGCGCTTGGTGCCGCGCTCGCCGGGGCCGGCCATGTGCTGGCCGGGGTCAGCGCGGTGTCCCGGCAGTCGCTGCGCCGGGCGGCGGATCTGCTCCCTGATGTCCCGGTGCTCCCGCCCGATGACGTGGTGCGCCGGTCGGATCTGGTGCTGCTCGCCGTCCCCGACGACGTGCTCGGGGATCTCGTCACCGGGCTGGCCGCGACTGGGGCGTTCCGGGCCGGTCAGATCGTGGCGCACACTTCTGGCGCCCGGGGAGTGGATGTGCTGGCACCGGCGATCGCACTGGGGGTACTTCCGCTCGCCCTGCACCCCGCGATGACCTTCACCGGCCGCGCGGAGGACACTGCGCGGCTAGCGGGAGCGTGTGTCGGTGTCACCGTCGCGGATGAGACCGGCTGGAGTGTTGGCGAGGCGCTGGTGCTGGAGATGGGCGCCGAACCGGTACGGGTCCCAGCGGCCGCCCGGCCTCTGTATCACGCCGCGCTCGCGCACGGCGCCAATCACCTGGCCACCTTGGTCCGGGACGCGGTGGACACCCTGGAACACGCCGGTGTGATGCCCGCCGAGCGGCTGCTGGCGCCCCTGCTGGAAGCGGCACTGGACAACACGCTGCGCCACGGCGACCGGGCGCTCACCGGCCCGGTGGCCCGGGGTGATCTCAACACCGTCCGGCTACACCTGCGGGTACTCGCGGAGTCCGCCCCGGAGCTGCTCGATCCTTACCGTACCCAGGCTCACCGGACCGCTGACCGGGCCGAAGCCGCCGGGTTGCTGACCCCGGCGGCCGCTAGCCAGATCCGGGAAACCCTGCGGGAGCGGCCGTGAGCGGCCCGCAGCTCCTTCATAACCCTGCGGCGCTGGCAGCGCGGTGCCAGGAGTTGCGCCGGGCTGGCCGGGTGGCGCTGGTCCCGACGATGGGGGCGCTGCACGATGGTCACCGCACGCTGATCCGGGCCGCCACGGCCATCCCGGGCGCGGCCACCGTGGTATCGATCTTCGTTAATCCCCGGCAGTTCGAGTCGCGCTCCGACTTCGACCGCTACCCCCGCCAGCTGGACGCCGATCTCGCGATGTGCCGGGAGGAAGGCGTGGAGCTGGTGTTCGCGCCCGCCGCGGACGCGATGTGCCCGCAGGGCTCGGATATCACGGTCGTCCCCGGTCCGCTGGGCGCGGAGCTGGAGGGGATCAGCCGACCGGGTCATTTCACCGGTGTGCTCACCATCGTGGCCAAGCTGTTTGGGATCACCTCGCCCGATCTCGCGTTCTTCGGGGAGAAGGACTACCAGCAGCTCGTGCTCGTCCAGCGCATGGTGGCCCAGCTGTGGATGGCCATCGAGGTGATCGGTGTGCCCACGGTCCGGGACACGGACGGGCTCGCGTTGTCCTCCCGCAACGCCCGCCTCAGCGCGGAAGCCAGGGCCGCTGCGGCAGCGCTCCCGGCGGCCCTGGCCGCAGGAACCCGGGCCGGTGCCGGTGGCGCCACCGCGGTGCTGGGCGCGGCCCAGGCGGTGCTAGCCAGCCCCAGCGCCATCAGCCCCAGCGCCATCACCGTGGACTACCTGGAGTTGCGCGATCCGCGGCTGGGCCCCGCCCCGGCCCGCGGCCCGGCCCGGCTGCTGCTCGCCGCCACCGTTGGCGGCACCCGGCTGATCGACAACATGTGCCTGCGCTTGGGAGGCCTGTGATGCTCCGGACCATGCTGAAATCCAAGATCCACCGGGCCACTGTCACCCAGTCCGATCTTCATTACGTGGGTTCGGTGACCGTCGATGAGGATCTCATGGACGCCGCTGACTTGCTGCCTGGCGAGCGGGTCGCGATCGTCGACATCACCAACGGGGCGAGGCTGGAGACCTACGTCATCCCCGGCGCCCGGGCCAGCGGTGTGATCGGGATCAACGGCGCCGCCGCGCACCTGGTAGCGCCTGGCGACTTGGTGATCCTCATCGCCTACGCCACGATGGACGACGCCGAATCCCGCCGCTACCAGCCCCAGGTTGTCTTCGTCGATGCCGACAACCGGATCGTGCACCGGGGCAGCGACCCGGCCTTCGCCCCGGTAGCCCACTCGGCGCCCGCGCCGGTGGGCGCGAAAGCGTGACTGACCAGGTGAGCACGTGCTGCTCACCGTAGACGTCGGCAACACCAACATCGTCCTGGGGCTTTTCGGCGACACCGCTAGCGACGCTGGCAGCGCCGACGCCGGAGACGCCCCGCTGGTACGGGACTGGCGGATGCGCACCGAAGCCAGGATGACCGCCGATGAGATGGCGCTGAGCATCCGCGGGTTACTCGGGAACTACTCGGAGGCGATCACCGGCATCGCCGCCCTGTCCACTGTGCCCTCGTTGCTCCGGGAGCTGAAGGTGATGGTCGGCCGGTATTGGAGCGCGCTGCCTCGCGTCATCGTGGAACCCGGAGTACGCACCGGCGTGCCCCTGCTCTATGACAATCCCCGCGAGCTAGGCGCCGACCGGATCGTGAACACCCTGGCCGCCTACTCCCTGTACGGCGGCCCGGCGATCGTGGTGGATTTCGGCACCTCCACCAACTTCGATGTGATCAGCGCCCGGGGTGAGTTCCTCGGCGGTGCGCTCGCGCCCGGTATCGAGATCTCCATCGACGCCCTCGCCGCCCGGGCCGCGCAACTGGTCAAGGTTCAGCTCGTCCGCCCCCGCTCGGTGATCGGCAAATCCACCGTGGAAGCCCTCCAGTCCGGCCTGCTCTACGGCTTCGCCGGCCAGGTCGACGGCCTGGTCAGGCGTATCGCCGCCGAACTGGCCCCCGGTGCCGAACACACGGTGGCCGTCGTCGCCACCGGAGGCCTGGCGTCCCTGCTCATCACCGAGTCCCAGACCATCACCCACCACGCCCCTCACCTGACTCTTACCGGCCTGCGCATGGTGTACCAGCGCAACATCCCCTAGCCCCCTAACCTCGAGGGCTCGGGTCTCACCCTGGGCTCAGCCGCGGCACCGAAGTAGTCGCCGCCCTTGCGGCGGGCATCGTCGGTGCCCCACGCGCGCTCGCGGGGGACCGGCATCATCCGGGGGATGTGCTTGCGGCAGTGTATGTAGGCTTCCTCGACCTCCACCATCACCCACAGCTGAGCCTGGCGGCCGGGGACGTCAGCGGGGGGCAGATCTGGATAGGCGGCCCGCAGGTCCGCGTCCTCGACGATGCGGGCCCGTCCGTTGATGTGCAGCCCGATCAGATTTCGCACGAAATCCACCATCAGCAGCCCGACATTCGGGTTCTCGCTGATGTTGCCCAGGCTGGCCATCACGCCGTTACCCCGGTACTCCGGGTAGGCCAGCAGCCGATCGTCGAGCACGCGCACGAAACCCGGGGGCCCGGCCCGCAGGGTCGCGTCACATTCGCCGCGGGCGTCGGAGGTGGCCACGAACATCATGTCCATGCGCGCCACGAATTCCACCATGGCGGGCAGCAGCCGGTGACACATCTGATCGCGATAGAAACGATCCGCGCGCTCACCGCTGCCGTACACACTCTGTAATAGATGCTCACCCTGCGAACCCGGCGGGCGAAGTACGGTTTCGGACGCGCTGGCGTTGTCCAGCCTCATCGTGTGGCCCTTTCCTCCGTTGGCGCAGCGGGCCCCCAAACCTCGATGCCACTCAAACCTCCCTCCTCGCGCCACCTCCACCTAGGGCCGAAAGTCCCGGCAGGAGCGGCCGAGGTCACCTGAGGGAGTGAACCCCGAGAGGGTTAACCTGGGGCACCAGCGTCGTGATTCGCGCCGTTCGCACGCGCTGCGGGGGACCTTCGGTCCCCCGCGCGCGGGAGTTGGCCCCTCGCGCCCGGTGAGCGCGGCGAGTGATCGTGAGGGGAATGCGAAATCACGAGGGGGAAACTATGACTGATCAAATTCAGCATACGTTCCCTCAGTCATCCGAAGGGCCCCGCGACGATCGCCCTCCACGCCGGTCATGGCTGGCCCGGCGACTGAGGATGCGCTCCGCCAGGCGGCCGGAACACCCTCACCGGGAACACGAGCAGCGGTTTGCCTGGTATGTGGAGGACATCATCGCCGCGTGCGGGCTGACCCGGGTGGACTACAGCGTCGCGGGTGACCGCGCTATCCGCATTCCTCGGGTGATCTCGGTGAACCCGGGCCCGCCGGTATCGGTGGATGTCCGGATTCTGTCCGGCCAGCTAGCCAGCGATTTCGCCACGCACGCCGAGGCCATCGCCTACGACCTCGAAGTGTCCGAAGTGCGCGTGGTCCCGATCGGGCCATCGGTGATCCGGCTCGAACTGCTCTCGTGAATTACTGACCCAGCGTGGTCGTCCAGAGTCAGTTCCCGGGCTACGGCGCCACCTCCCCCAAGCGATACTGGCTCCTTGCCAGGCATCGGGTCCTGGGTGTACGAGCGATGCTATATTCTCGCGACTCCGCCGAGGCCCGGCACCGATGCGGCCGCCGGGCGTGAGGAGTATCGAATGCCGCCTACTGGACGCATGGTAATGAGGATCGAGACACCACGGATGGCGCTCACCTCGTTCAGCTATGCGGCATCACGTTTGCGCTGGTACGAGACAATGCATGCACTCTACGGGTGGGTTGATTTCGCAATCCGTGAGGAAATGGGATAGCCTGCACGTTGTCGTTGTGGAGTCGTCGTGCGATGGCTCCCTCCACCACGTCCCTTGAGGGAGGACGACGCCCATGGCGCAGAAGGTCACCGTTACCTTGGTCGATGACCTCGACGGAGGTACCGCGGAAGATACCGTCGAGTTTGGTATCGATGGTGTGTCTTACGAGATTGATCTGTCAGCGGGTAACGCGGCGAAGCTGCGTGACTCTCTGGCTGACTATGTGAGCCACGCTCGCAAGGCGGGGGGCCGGCGCAAGGCCGCTGCTCCACCTCGCCGGGCCAGCAGTGGTGGCCGGGCATCGGTGGATCGTGAGCAGAACGCCGCGATCCGCGAGTGGGCCCGCAAGAACGGTTTCAATGTCTCGGACCGTGGCCGTATCCCGGCTGAGGTATTGGACGCATACCACAAGGGAAACTAAGGCCGCTAAGCACGCCGGTGCCGTCCCAGCTGGGACGGCACCGGCGTCTAGCGGCGAGGTCAATCCCCCTCGTGAGCCCGGCCCGGAATAAGGGCGTCGGCCATGGCTGTGCGGGGACGGTTGAGGACCCGTACCCCATAGACGAAGGTCAGCGCACCACCGAGGTAACCACCGGCTAGCAGCAGCACCCAGGAGATGACCCCGAGGATCAGCGCTGAGCTAATGATCTTCCCGTCCGAGTACCCGGCCAGCTGTAACCGGAACGTCCCGGCGAACATGCCGGTGGCGCTGGACATCAGCGTCAGGTGCCACCAGCCGAGGGTGCGCGCGGGCGCGTCCGCGGGAATCCCGAACAGATCCACCAATCCGGTGATAATTGTCGGGATGGCCACGATGAGGCCGATCCCGATCGTGAGCACCGAGGCGGTGGCCATCGCGGCTGGCTGAAATCCGGCCGCGCCGGCCACCAGCATCGCGACACCAGCCGTGTAGGCACCAATACCGATGTCGGTCAGCGGCGCGTGCGCGGGCTTGCCCGCAAAGCCTTTCACCAGCGTCACCATCTCAACGCTTCCCTCCCTCGACCTGCCGCGAACGGATGAGCATCCGGCGGGTAGCGTTACCCGCATCACGTAATCGCGTGAGGCTTGCGCTCGGTTCGGTTCAGGAAGGGCTGAGGGTACCGAAGATCCGCGCCCGTTCGGCGTCGCCCACCCGGGGGCAGCTAGCGCATGGCCGTTCGGCACCGGGCAGCGCGTAGAGAAAACAACACGAGCCGCGCCGCCGGGTCCAATGATGGCGTCCGCGATCGTCGGTCAGCTCGCAGATGGTCGACGCGGAGGTCAGTGGTTTGTCGCCGGGACCGAGCACCAGTCGCGCGTCCGAGGCACCGGCCCGCACTGACCCGAATGATCTCCCGGCCAGCAGCAGGCCACTATCCAGTATGTCGGTCACGGTGGCCCACCTCATGCGGCGGCCAATACGTAATTGCCCGCCGTAGACCGCGAGGAAGCGGGTGGCATGGGCGATCACCTGATCGCGCAGCACCGCGCCCAGCGCCTTCTCATCCGGCACCGGCACGGCATCGGGATGCCCGGCGTCGGGGTCACCGGGCAGGCACCAGAACCGGCCTGGGCGCAGCGCTACCTCTTTGAGCACCGCCGAGTCCAGCCGGAAGCTGAGCAGTCGCGGCACCAGGGCGGGTACCCGCCGCGCGGAGTGAAACAGCAGCGCCCCGAGATAACTCGGAATGATCAGATACAGCTGCAGCACGTGGCTTCCCGTGGTCTTGCCGGGGACTACCTCCGGCACCGCGAGGCCGTGCTGCTCCGCGAGCCACCGGGCAGCCTCCGCCCGCCATCGCGGGAAGAACCCCGCGTCGGCCAGGGCGTGCTCACACTCGATCCACCCGCCGCCGGGTTCATCTCCTGCCCGCGAGTCATCCCGCACCTGGAAAGACAGCAATGAGACCGCCCGGTCCACCACCGCCAGTGACGAGGCCAGTGGGTGCGTGCGATGACTGGCCAACGCGGCCCCAGACTGCTGGCGGGACATCCCCGCATGCGGCACGGCCTCTCCTTCGTTCTTTCTGATCGATCCTATCCGGTGGCTTATAGAACAGGTTTGCCTTACCTAACGTCAAGCCAACCTAGCGGTCAGGACGATCACCGCGAGCGGATGCGCGCTGGGACCACCCGAGCGAGTCCAGTTTCACCCTTAGCGGACAGCGACCGCATTGCGGAATCCCGGCAGGTGGGAGCACGTTGCTCTCACTAGATAAGGCAGTGGTCACGCAGCGGGCAAGACCGTCCGGCAGCTACAGTGACGTAACGGACTGTCTGACCCAGTACCGGTCGCGCTCACGGTGGCGCGGCAGGCAGGAGTGCACCATGTTTGAAAGGTTCACCGACCGCGCGCGGCGTGTGGTTGTGCTGGCCCAGGAAGAGGCCAGAATGCTCAACCACAACTACATCGGCACCGAGCACATCCTGCTGGGTCTGATCCACGAAGGCGAGGGTGTCGCCGCCAAGGCCCTCGAGTCGCTGGGGATCGCCCTGGAGGGAGTGCGCCAGCAGGTCGAAGAGATCATCGGCCAGGGCCAGCAGGCGCCATCGGGACACATCCCGTTCACGCCACGCGCCAAGAAAGTGCTGGAGCTCTCGCTGCGCGAGGCGCTTCAGCTTGGCCATAACTACATCGGCACCGAGCACATCCTGCTCGGGCTTATCCGTGAGGGCGAGGGCGTGGCGGCGCAGGTGCTGGTCAAGCTCGGCGCCGACCTCAACCGGGTGCGCCAGCAGGTCCTCCAGTTGCTCTCGGGCTATCAGGGCAAGGAACCCGCCGAGTCCGGCTCGGGCCGCGGCGAGGGCACTCCGTCGTCCTCGCTGGTGCTCGATCAGTTCGGCCGCAATCTCACCGCCAGCGCCCGGGAGGGCAAGCTGGACCCGGTGATCGGGCGCGGCAAAGAGATCGAGCGGGTCATGCAGGTGCTCTCCCGCCGGACCAAGAACAACCCGGTACTCATCGGCGAGGCCGGGGTCGGCAAGACCGCCGTCGTCGAGGGCCTGGCACAGAACATCGTCAAGGGCGAGGTGCCCGAGACGCTCAAGGACAAGCAGCTCTACACCCTGGACCTGGGCTCCCTGGTGGCTGGCTCCCGTTACCGCGGTGACTTCGAGGAGCGACTGAAGAAGGTCCTCAAGGAGATCCGCACCCGTGGCGACATTATCCTGTTCATCGACGAGATGCATACCCTGGTCGGCGCCGGTGCCGCCGAGGGCGCCATCGACGCCGCGTCGATCCTCAAGCCGATGCTGGCCCGCGGTGAGCTGCAGACCATCGGCGCGACCACCCTGGACGAGTACCGCAAGTACGTGGAGAAGGACCCCGCACTCGAGCGCCGGTTCCAGCCGATCCAGGTCCAGGAACCGACCATCGAGCACACCATCGAGATCCTCAAGGGGCTGCGCGACCGCTACGAGGCGCACCATCGGGTGTCCATCACCGATAGCGCTTTGGTCTCCGCCGCCACCCTGGCCGACCGCTATATCAATGACCGGTTCCTGCCGGACAAGGCGATCGACCTGATCGACGAGGCCGGCGCCCTGATGCGGATCCGCCGGATGACCGCCCCGCCGGACCTCCGCGACTTCGACGAGAAGATCGCCGCAGTCCGCCGGGACAAGGAATCCGCGATCGACGCGCAGGACTTCGAGCGGGCCGCGAAGCTGCGGGACAGTGAGAAGCAGCTGCTGATTAAGAAGGGCGAGCGGGAAAAGCAGTGGAAGGCCGGCGACTTGGACGTTGTCGCGGAGGTCGATGACGAGCAGATCGCCGAGGTGCTGGCGAACTGGACCGGGATCCCGGTGTTCAAGCTCACCGAAGCCGAGACCACCCGGCTGCTGCGCATGGAAGAGGAGTTGCACAAGCGGATCATCGGCCAGCATGAGGCGGTGAAGGCGGTGTCCAAGGCGATCCGCCGGACCCGCGCGGGCCTGAAAGACCCCAAGCGCCCCTCTGGTTCGTTCATCTTCGCCGGCCCGTCCGGCGTGGGTAAGACCGAGCTGTCCAAGGCGCTGGCGGAGTTCCTCTTCGGCTCCGAGGACGCGCTGATCCAGCTGGACATGTCCGAGTTCCACGACCGGTACATGGTCTCCCGCCTGGTCGGGGCACCGCCCGGGTACGTGGGGTACGACGAGGGCGGCCAGCTGACCGAGAAGGTGCGTCGGCGTCCGTTCTCGGTGGTGCTCTTCGACGAGATCGAGAAGGCCCACCCGGACGTGTTCAACACGCTCCTGCAGATCCTGGAGGACGGCCGCCTCACCGACGGTCAGGGTCGCATCGTCGACTTCAAGAACACGGTGATCATCCTGACCACCAACCTGGGCACCAGGGACGTGGCCAAGGCGGTCTCGCTGGGCTTCCAGACGTCCAACGACGTGGACTCCAACTACGACCGGATGAAGCAGAAGGTCAACGACGAGCTG
>DASTBN010000822.1:0-2540 GCA_035712045.1 Pseudonocardiaceae bacterium | reverse complement strand
TCGCGACCGTTTCCTGGGATATTTTCTCGACAATGCTTCGCAGCACGCCGTCGTACTGCGCACCCTTACGGTCGATCTTGTTCACGAAGAGAAGAGTGGGAATGCGCAGCCGTTGCAACGCCCGCATCAGAACCCGGGTTTGCGCCTGTACGCCTTCCACGGCGGAGATCACCAGCACGGCGCCGTCGAGCACGCTCAACACCCGTTCCACCTCTGCGATGAAGTCCGGGTGGCCGGGCGTGTCGATCAGATTGACCGCGACGTCGTCGATGACGAAGGACACGACGGATGATTTAATTGTGATGCCGCGTTGCCGTTCCAGCGCGAGGGAGTCGGTCTGCGTGCTGCCGTCGTCGACGCTGCCGATCTCGTCAATGACGCCGGCGGAGTGAAGCAGTCTTTCGGTCAGGCTGGTCTTACCGGCATCGACGTGCGCCAGAATTCCCAAGTTCAGCGTTCTCATGGAGCGCCATGTCCTGTGAACAGATGGCGATCCTCCGCTAGGCGGACACGTACGCCTTCTGCCTCTCGTGCTTCATAGCCCAGGGAAAGAATCACGTTGCGGCAGCTTACCACAGGTAATCAGACCGGCGGTAAGCGCCGGATTCAATGAGGGTCGACTACCCTAGCCTCGATGGTTTCATGCCAGCTGTTAGGTGATCTTTGATCTCATTGATTGATCTTGTTGAGTGGGGTTTCGGGTGGTGGGCGGGGGTGGTTCCCCGCCCTGCGGTGCTGGCCGGTGTCCCGCGGGTGGTGGTGGATGGCGAATGGTACTTCCTGGTGGCAGTCTCGTCCGGCAAGGCGAGGACATTGTTCGCGAAGGCAAAGCTCACCGCCGACTGGAATGCGTCACCGGGACCGTGCTGATCGGTCTCGGGGTGCGGATGGCGCTCAGCAAGCTGTGACCCTAGTTTCCGGTTTCGAGGGCGCCGCGTTGCTTGCGGTTGCGTCGCTTGACTTCCGCACCGCCCCAGAACGCGAATCCGTTGATGCGCACCACGGGGGCATCCGGCGGCCCCTCGTGTGACGCGGCGTGGTTGAAACCTCCCATAACGCCCACGCCCTGAACGCGCACGGTGACGTCGTCCGGCACGATGATCTCGACACCGCCCATGATCGCGAACGCGCTGTGCCGCTTGGGCACCACCCAGTTGCCCATGCGGCGGAAACCGCTCATGAACGCGAACGAGATGGCGACGCCCGGCGTGCCACCGACTCGGCTGCTGAGCTCAGTCGAGTGCGCTGGCGCTGGCACGTTGTCGCGGCCAGCCTTCGGCAGACGGACAGGCACCGAAGTGCTCCGCGTGCCGCCCCCGATGGCGGCGGGACGATGCGACGATGGGCAGGTGAGCCTGTACCGCGACACCGGGGTGGTGCTGCGGGTGCAGAAGCTGGGTGAGGCCGATCGCATCATCACGCTGCTGACCCGCCGGCACGGGCCGGTGCGCGCGGTGGCTAAGGGCGTGCGGCGCACCTCCTCGCGCTTCGGGGCCCGGCTGGAACCGTTCGGGCACGTTGACGTGCAGTTCTACCGCGGACGGACGCTGGACATCATCACCCAGGTGGAGACAGTCGACGGGTTCGGTTCCCGGCTGGTCGTCGATTACGGCCGTTACACCAGCGGCTGCGCGGTCCTGGAAACCGCCGAGCGGCTCGCCGGCGCCGAGGGGGAACCGGCGCTGCGGCTGTACCTGCTGGTGGTGGGCGCGCTGCGGGCGCTGGCCGACGGGCATCGGCAGGCCCCCCTGGTGCTCGACGCGTTCCTGCTCCGCGCGATGGCCGCCGCCGGGTGGGCACCCGCGCTGACCGAATGCGCCCGATGCGGGCGCCCCGGCGCGCACCCGGCGTTCAGCATCCCCGCCGGTGGCGTCGTCTGCCCCGGATGCCGCCCCGCTGGCGCCGCCACCCCGTCAGCGGCGGCGCTGGAACTGCTCGACGCCCTCATGCGCGGCGACTGGCGCGTGGCGGAGGACGCCGCGCCGGGGACTTGCCGGGAAGCCAGCGGCCTCGTCGCCGCCCACCTCCAATGGCATCTCGAGCGCCAGCTCCGTTCCCTCCCGCTCGTCGAACGCTCCCGCCTCACGCGTCCAGCGGGTTCAACGCCGTCACCGGGCCGCGATTCACCCCGCTGAGCCCGCTGAACGCGGGAGGCGGCAGGATGGCCCGGTGGTTCGACCGCCTGATCCGCATCCGTCGGGGGCCCGGCCACCCTCGCTGCCCCCGGGGCGGGTGCCACGGCATGTGGCGCTGGTGATGGACGGAAATGGCCGGTGGGCGCAGCAGCGCGGGCTGCCCCGCACCGAAGGGCACCGCCGTGGCGAGGCGGTGCTGCTGGATCTGGTGTGCGGCTGCATCGAGCTGGGGGTGCCGTGGCTCTCGGCGTACGCGTTCTCCACCGAGAACTGGCGGCGCAGCCCCGAGGAGGTGCGCTTCCTGATGGGTTTCAACCGCGACGTGATCCGCCGTCGCCGCGACGAGATGCACGCGATGGGTGTGCGGGTGCGCTGGGCCGGGCGGCGACCGCGGCTGTGGCGCAG
>DASTBN010000821.1:0-14171 GCA_035712045.1 Pseudonocardiaceae bacterium | reverse complement strand
GGGCAGTGCTGTGGGCAATCCGGTGGTGGGGATCGGCCTGGTTAGGCCCAGCCGCTGCTGGCAGCGGTCCCAGATCTCGCCGATCTGCTGGTATGCCGCCACAGCGTGGGGACCGTCGAGGGGCGCGAAGGCGTGGATGACCAGTTCTTGATCAACCAGTTGGTTTCCGGTCACCGCCACCCCCACGTTTCCCGCTGGAATCAGCTGGATCCCCGGGTGGTTGCCGGGGGGTGCCACCGAGGGAATGCACCAGATGGTTGGCCCGGTCCCGTACCTGTTCTGGCACCGGAACCAGTGGGGTAGTGCCGATCCGGGTGGCCCGCACCGGCCCGGCCAGCTCCAGCTCCGCCGTCGCTTCCCGCATCGCGACGGCATCGCCCCCGGCGAGCGCCTCAGCGAGCGAGTCGACGATCCGCTCTACCCGTTCCCACCGCTGCGGGACGAGTTGCCACTCCAGCACATCAGTCAGCACCGCAACCGCATCAGCCCTGGTCTCATCATCAAACCCAGCGGGCCCAGACCAAGCGCCGGGTCCGTCACCAGGCATCATCACAGCCACCCACTGTAATTCTTGTCGTCATTACCTGTTATTCCTGTCGGCGTTATGACATCGGCAATCAGCTCTGAGGCAGCGCGAAGACGCGCGAAACAGCGAAACACCGGTGATGGAACACCGGCGATCGGCGAGGGCAGCAACCGTGACCCGCGCTGCCACAGCCGGGCTTTGTGGACCACGAGCCGGGTGGTGGTCAGCAAGCGGGTGTGGGCGCCCGGTCCGGCCTTGCGGGCTCGCGCGATCGCCGCCAGCACGCGGTGGGTCCCCCACCACCGATGCTGTTGAGGTGTTCGTCTGAAAAACCGTAGATCAGCGGTCAGCGACGTCGCGCGATTGGCCATCGTGTTCCCTTCCCCGCCCAGCAGGGCAGTGCCGCGTCTTGATCGTGGCCCCTGTCGGCTTCCCGGAGTCTGCGGCAGGAGTGGTGCCGGGGCTGGGGACACGATCCCAGGGGGCGTGGGTAGGTGTACCCACCCAGGCCCAGCGCACTGTGCGACCCGCGACAATGACGGAGTGGACGAAGACTCGCCGTCATTCCTGGAAAAGTTCCTCAGCCGGTTGCCCGCCCAAGCCGTCGCCGAGTTCGAACAGCTCGGCGCCCGCAGACGCTTCCCCGCCGGCACGAGTCTGTTCCTCGAAGGCGACCGCGCCCACGAGGTCTTCGTCCTCATCGACGGCGCGGTGAAGATCTCGGTCAGCTCCGCTGAGGGCCGTGATGTCGTCCTCGATGTCTTCGAGCCTGGGGCCTTTGTTGGTGAGCTCGCGGTCATCGACCAAGGCCTTCGTTCCGCGACGGTGACCGCCCTGTCCCCAGTCGAGGCCGTGACCATCGCCGCCGGGGTATTCAACGAGTTCCTCGACCGGTATCCCCAAGCGCTGCGCCTGCTGCTGGGCGAGGTGATCGCACGGCTTCGGACCCGCGTCCATCACCAACTGGAGTTCGGTACCGGGGATGCGCTCGGCCGTGTCTGCGCCCGCCTAGTAGAGCTAGGGAATCGCTACGGCGAGCCCGAGGCGGGAATCGTGGTCATCCGGTCCCCGGTCACCCAGGCCGAGCTGGCCGCATGGACCGGACTCTCCCGCGAAGCCGTAGTGAAAGCGCTGCGCGCGCTACGGCGGCTGGGCTGGATCGCCAATCGCGGACGAGACATCGTCCTCCGCGACCCCGAACGAGTCCGCCACCGCGCCGTACACTGAACCGCGAAGCCGTACGCCTATTACGGAATAAACTTCGAACATGGTGTTCAGTTCACTTGACCCCAACCACATTTATACACATCCCCTCGCGCGTCCCCGCCGAGGTTAATGATTTAGCCCGCCGGGCGGCGTAAAGAGAATATATCCTTTTCACTGGTTCATTCCGTAATTTTTCTGAATCAGAACAATCACGGCGCGCTGCTGGGTGCGTACACCTACCCACATTCCCTGAGGCCGTGTCCCCAGCGCCTGTATCCCGTCTACCGCAAACTACGAGATACCAACAGTGGGTCACGGGAAGTACGTGATACTGGGATGATTGCCCAGGGAAGGGAGTTGTGATGGCCGGTCACGGCCAACGGGAACCCGCCCAGCCAGAGCAACCGTTCCAGCTTGCCGGATCATCACCTCACCACGATCTTCGGCTGTACCAGCTGCGGAGCTGATCGATGTAGTACAGCACACCCGCGTGCTCCGTCTAGTTGTCGGCTCCATCAGATGTAGGGACATCAGCCGTGAACGCTTCGCTGGTCAACCTTGGGGCGCTTACCACGACCCAATGAAGATGCCGGCCTCCAGAGTGTCGCCGCCAGAACATTACTCCCGACCACCAAACGATACTCCCCGGCAAGGCGGCAACCACGCCTCATACGGGCGGGATACCAGGACTTCGCACACGCACGCCGCATTCCATGAGCTAATCCGCAGGGGCTCAGCCAAGTAAGGTGTCCATGCTCCTGGGATGCATCCCGTTGAAGCCGCCCGTGTGGCCCATAGATCTGATTTCGTGACTCCTCGGACGTCTCGTTCGGGGAAGAGGAGAGAGTGACGTGCTTCCCACGATCTTTCTGTTGACCCTTTGTGTCTTCGTGTTCGGTGTTCTCGTGGGCGTTCGCTGCCAAGAAATAAATTTGCGAGGACGAGAGCGGAGGCTCGTCGTGGAACGACGGCGTGTAAACGCTCAAATCCGCGCCCTTGAGGCACACCGTGAGGTGAATAATCTGATCTGGCAAGCACGAAACGAGTTGCGCCAGGACGCGTTACTGAAGACCCAGGACATTCCTCGCCAACTCCTCAGACCATCACGTGGCCTCGCCGCCGACCGGCGAGCACAAAGCGCAGCGCCAATTTGGGGAACGAAGCATCACGCTCTACCCAGGGATGAGCACATTTTTCTACCGCGTTAACCGTGTCGATTCTCCACGATAAAATTTGCAAGCGGGGTCGACGGGAGAATACCCACCAATGGTACAATGCTGGGAACTTTAGTAAGGGTAATCGGCGCGCAGCGGCTCCATCACTTAAGTTTTCTGGTCTGAATTGCCGCAAAGTCCTTGTGTATAGTACCTGATACAGTTGGTGGCGTGTGTAGTCGTGCAGTTCAGCAAGCGTCGCCAATCCTTCACCGGTTTCGATCCCGTATTGGCAAAACTGCATCATCGTCGGTCCGCCCCGCCTTTCCAACAGGCTTGCCGCTGCCCGCAGTGCGGCGGTGTTACCGTACAGGCCGCGCTCAGCAGCGCATACGCCAACTGCTCTCCGCCGTGGGGTTCGGACAGCCATGATGCCGCCGCGTCGACCAAGGCTATGCGCTGTACCGCGGAAAGCCGAGATTCCTGCTCAGCCAGTACCGCCACCGCGTCCAGCCGTTGTCGACTCGGCACTATATGGTTATCCCGGAGAAAGCGCATGATTGGCTCGGTGTTGCCGAGTGCGGACGCGGCCAGTTCCAGGGTGCGGAGAGCTCCAGCTCATCGAGGCTTGGCCGAGTTGTCCGGTGGAACACCCGGGTGACTGCGAACCACTCTTCTAGTACCCGCGCTAGCGAGCGCGTTTGTTCCGGTGTCAAGCGCAGCACTACTGACGGGGACTCCTTATCTCCCAGGATGAGTGGGTCGCCGTCTAGTTCCACAACCTCACCGTGGTCTAGGGTCACCCGAAGCTGGTCCGAGTCGAATTGCGTAGCCTCCACCATGGGTCTCCATCCTCATCAGGGTTGGGGACCAAGGGCGAGGGCAGGTGAGCACAATACCAGCCCTCGGCCGCTTACTCAGGATGCGAATCGATGTCTTGATCTCACTTGTTGGTCATCGTGATGCGCAAGATCGACACCCTACTTTACCCCCAGATTGGCCTACGAAATGGTGAAAACTGATCGGTACTGGCGTGTGTTCACATTCGCTAACCACGCAGCTAGCGGGTACTGGCAGGCAATGTCCAGAACCTACCAGCAGCTTCGATCTCAAATCGCAGGGTTGTTGGTTCGAGTCCAACTCGGGGAGCAGTCACAACATGGAGATCGATTCCGTAGGGACGGGTCCTGATCGCGCTACGCCAGCATTTCCTCGATCTTGATCAGTGCCGTGCCTGCGCTCACCCCACGGCGCTCAGCATGCCGCCACCGGCGATGACTAGGACAATCGTCTCCGCGACCGAGGAAAGAGAAATCCTCATGTGGTTCGCCGAGGCCTCGTCAGCGCTCCAAGGGTGGGCAGATGCGGCAGTTGAGTCCGTTGAATCAGCGGCTACCGGAAAGATCCGTGTCGTGATCGTCTGGTTCGTCGAGTGGAGTGATCAGGCTGAGGTAGACGTGCTCGGTCGTGACCTCCGCCGAGCAGCTCGCCGCGAGCAGAGCGTAAGCGAGTTGCTCGCCGCCGTTGGGCTCGGAGAGCCACCACGCGGCGGCGTCGACCAAGGCCAAGCGCTGCAGTGCGGATAGTTGCGCCTCACGCTCACCCAGCACTGCGACGGCAGCCAAACGCTGCCGATTGGGGATAACCCGTGATCCGCGAGGAGACCGCACGGTCGACTCGCCACTGTCCCCCAGCACCGCGGCAGCCAACTCCAGTATGCGCGACAGCTCGACCTCGTCCAGGTGCGGCCGTGTCGGATAGTGGAAAATCCGCGACACCGCCGACCACTCTTGCAGTACCCGGGCCACCGACCGAGCCCGCCACGGCGCCAGCCGCAGCACCACACTCGGGGACTCCTCATCACTCAGCACGAGCGTGCCGCCATCCAGCTCCACCACCTCACCGTGATCCAGAGCCACCCGAATCCGATCCGGATCGAACTGCGTAGGGTCTGGCATCGGGTCACCACCCTCCTTGTACAGGGTTGGGGATCAAGGCCGTGGGCCGGTGCTCGCAACACCAGCCCTCGGCCGCCTCATCAGAGGACGGGTGCGCCCCCTGATCTCACCTCACTCATCCGGCACGGAACCAGGTCCCGCACCTGGTCCGTTTCGCCCACGCGCGACTAGTCCCGACCGGCGGGACCAAGTCCCGTAGCTGCCAACAACTAGCACCAAGCGACACGCTGCGGTCAGCAAGAAGTCAGCAGACGCCGCAGCCCTGGCCAACAGGTCAACGGACTGCCGAGCACGTCCTCGCTGCTCAGAGGACCTCCGCGCCACCGCATAGCAGCGATTAACAACACGAATCGGCTTTGACACGGTAGAGGTCACTGGTTCAATCCCAGTATCGCCCACCAGCACAAACAGTCCCGCTGAACAACATCGTCAGGACCCAGAGTCAGCGATAGATCAGCTTCTCTTGGTCCCAGCCTTCCGTAACAGTTCCTGTTCGATGCGCTCCGCCCAGGGCACATCGTCCCCGTGATGGTGGCGGGCCTCGCGGATGAGTGCGAGGTTGTTGGCGGTGCTCTTCGGTTCCCAAGTCTCGCGCACCATGGCGAGCGCTGCGGATAGTGCCTGTCTGGCTGCGTTCTCATCCTTGGCGAGCACGGCGAGTTCGAGGCGGGTGGCGTAGTCCCAGTAGTCAGCCTGGCCGGACGCGAGGCGGCGCTCGACCGCGTAAGAGACCACAGGGATGAGCTGGTGGCGCCGGGCGTCAGGTGGGTCCCGGAGCTCCATGAGGGTAACGGCGTTGATGCCGGGGTAGGCATCCCGCCAATCCGCCTCGAAACCGGCGAGGTACACGCTGATGGCCTTGTCGAGCAGGCCTTCCGCGAGGAAGGTCTCCCCGGCACGTTTGGCGTCGGCCCATTGGTCCTTGTAGACCCGGCCGAGGATGCCATAGGTCTCGCTGCTGGGGCCGCGCTCCTCGATGAGCGTCAGCAGTACCCGTTCGGCCTCTCCCCGCCGTTGCAGACGGTTCAGCGCCAGCCCGAGTTGCTCGCGGACGAGGGGGGTCTTGGCCAGCGGGCGGGGCATCCGCTCCACCAGGGAGACCATCTCCTCAAAGCCCTCGACGGCACGGTAGGACAAGAACAGATCAATAAGGATGCCCGTCTCGACATCTCGGAGATTCCCGAGAGCACGTTCGGCCGCCCGGACCGCGTGCAGCCGCTCCTCCTCGCCGAGAGCCCGGGCTTGGGCCAGCCGCTCCTTCCAGACTGCCGAATACTGAACCTGGTCCCGGAACACGTCGGTTTTGAGCCGGTCGATCTGCGGGAAGCCCTCGATAAGCTGGAAGACCGGGCTGTCGACCGAGGCGTCCCGAGCAGCTTCCAATCGCGCGGTAAGCCGGGTGCGGGCGGCCTTGATGTCACTAGGTTCGCCGGACGGGCTAAGCGAATACGGCAGCCCCCGCTCAAGCTCCAAATCGAACGGCAGCCGCGTGCCCGCAGCGAAGACCAGCACAGTGGAGTAGGGCCGGATGGCGTGGCGCACTCCGAGTTCGTAGAACACGTTGGCGTTGGCGAACGTCAGGTCGGCCACCGCGTACTCACAGAGGATCAGGCGCTCAAACATAGGCTTGTGCACGATACCGCCGGTGATCTCCTCGTCGGCCCGGATCGGTTCGAGGCGGGCGGCACGGATGGCTGGAGCGATCAGCTGCCCGTAGACGGCGTCGAAGTCGATGCTGGCGCCCGCCCCATCGGACTTGCGGCCGAACGGCATGAGCACAAAGCACAGCGGGTCGGATCCGGCGATCCGCTCGGCCGCGCCGTCCACCGGCGCGTCGTCGTCAGGCATGCTCATCACGCTCTCGTATCGTCGCGAATCTGGATCTGGGAGGTCAGCTGGCCCCACTGGGCCTGCTCCTGCCGCAGCGCGGCCTCGACCCGCTTAACGAGCTCGGCCGGGTCCTCGGCTGCGGGTCGCCTTTCGGGGTCGGTGGGCGTAGCTGGCCGTGCGGCCGCACGAACGGCCCGCACGGCATCAGCGTAGAGCTTGGATTGCTGCTCGAAGGCGTAAAGGATGCTGTAGGCACCCACAGAGGTGGCGGCAGCGGGAAGAACCGTGGCCAGGATCGACCAGAGCCAGGTCGGACCGACCTCAGTGCCCGCTAGTGCCCCGGCGGCCGTGGCGAATCCGAGCAGAATCGCCGAGAGCGCCATCGCTTGCCCGGCCGCGCGGTCGAACTGGGTTTTCCGGCGCGTGTAGAAGTTAAGCTGATCAACGATCCTGTGCTCGCGGTAAAAGAGGAGAAGCTCGTTAGCTCGATCGCTCACACAGCCCCCTCGGCGTCGATGATGTCCTCCACTTGCCGCCGAAGACGCTCGTCGCGGTCGGCACCGGCGTAATCACCCACCTTGGCGAGGAAGAGGAAGAACTCGCTTTTGATGCGCTCCGCTTTGAGACGTGCCGTCAGGTAGCTGTGCTGGCACCGGCTTCCCCGCGCTAGAGCCGCTATCCCGGTCAGACATCCGGTGAGGACGGCTTGCGCCGCGGCCACGGCCTCCTGCCCGCCACCTCGCGAGGCCTGGTAGGCACCCAACGTGGTGGCTACCAACCCGCCGATAATGAGCGCGACCTGCTGTCGCCAGAACTGGTTCTGCAGGAGTTGCGCCTTGTGGTCTAGCTGCCTGAACCTCTCCTCGAACTCATCTCGCCACAGCCGGAAATCCGACGCCAGCTGGGGATACCGCTCCTCGACGCCATCAGGGAGGAGGGGCCAGTCACTCGACCAGGGCGCGGTGACATCCGGACGCCACCAGGGCGGTCGCGGGAACCGTGCAATCAACGCTGGTAGTTCCACGCCGCCTGACACCTCCGCACCTGGTGATCCAAGTCCGTGAACCTACCGGTGAGCTCCGGCGTCTGGGTAGCGTGCGAGTCGCCGACGACGAGAGTCGAAGGCTCAACAGGCCGTCCGATGTGACTCGACTGTGCGATCGGGGCATACAATCGCTTGAGGTCAAGGCGGGATCCAGCTCGCGATGAGTCGTTATCGTCAGCGACTCCTACAGGGATCTGGGCCGGGCCCGCCCGTGGCGGCGATGTACGGCCGTTCCAAGCTCATTGAGGGCACCAATCGGCGGTCAAGGCGGTAACGGCCAGCGCGGGTCAGCCGGGCGTAGCGTCGGCGAGGCGGTCAGCGACGTAACGGCCGATCTCCAGCGCGCTGGTCGCCGCCGGTGATGGCGCGTTCAGCACGTGCACCTGCCGCGGCGCTGCCTGAATCACGAAGTCATCCAGCAGCGTGCCGTCGGCGCTCACCGCCATGGCGCGCACCCCAGCCGGCGCGCGCACCAGGTCGGCCGCCGTGATGCCCGGTACCAGCCGGTCCAGTGCCGCGGCGAACGCGCGACGCGACATCGATCGGGCGATCTCCGCCAGGCCAGCCCGGTAATGCCGCTGAGCCAGCCGCCAGAACCCCGGATAACCGAGCGTCTCCGCGAGATCCCGGGCGCGGACGTCCCGCCACCGGTATCCTTCCCTCCCCAGGGCGAGCACCGCGTTGGGCCCGGCGTGTACCTGCCCGTCGATGCCGCGGGTGAGATGGACTCCGAGCCAGGGCAGCGCGGGGTCCGGCACGGGGTAGATCAGGCCCCGGACCCGCGCGGCGGCCCGCGGGCCGAGTTCGAAGTACTCCCCGCGAAACGGCACGATCCGCGCCCTCGGCGCCAGACCGGCCAGCGCGGCGATCCGGTCGCTGTGCAGGCCCGCGCAATTGACCAGGGCATCGGCCCGCCACTCGCCCGCCCGGGTCCGGACCCGCACCGCGCCGCCCTCGGCCCGCACGCCGAGCACTTCGGCACCCAATCGCAGCTCGGCTCCGCCTCGCGTCAGCTCATCGGCCAGCGCGCGGCATACCGTGGCGAAGTCGACGATTCCCGTGCTCTCCACCCGCAGCGCCGCGACAGCGCGCACCTCAGGCTCGTATTCCCGCACCTGGGCCGCGTCCAGCCGGCGGACTGGGACTCCATTCGCCATGCCCCGGCGCTCCAGCTCAGCCAGTGCCGGTAGTTCCGCGTTGTCCACGGCGACCACGAGCTTGCCGCCGATCTCCACCGGCAGGTCGCGCTCACGCGCGAACGCCGCCATCGACGCCGCACCCGCCACGCACAGCCGCGCCTTGAGCCCTCCGGGCCGGTAGTACAGCCCGGAATGAATCACTCCGCTGTTGCGGCCGGTCTGGTGCGCCCCCCACCTGGGCTCCTTCTCGAAGACCGTGACGCCGTGCCCATCCGAGCGCAGAGCGCGCGCTACCGCCAGCCCGACGATCCCTCCCCCGACGACTCCAACGTGCATCCACACATTCTGGCGGCACCCGCCGAGAAGCCGAAAACACAGGACGGGAAATCCACTCGGATCGCATACACAGCACCAGGGAAATCGAAAGACTCCAAAAACCAAGGCGTCCCTGGCCCAATGCGCATCACACGAGGACACCGCGCCATGAGAGTCCATAAGAGACACTGAGCCACGAACTTAAATGATCTTCACCGGGAGCTCACACAACTCTACTTCCGCCGAGTTCGGCACCAGGGCCGCCGAAGGCCCCGCGATCAGCACCGGTGCCGAACTCGGCGGCAGCGGGCGAGTAACAGCAGGTAACACTGCATGCGAGTACGTCCGATCGCACGGCAGGCCCACCACCAGCCACCAGAAAGATTAAAGATCCTCAACTGTGCCGCGGACCTGCGGAGATTGCGCTACGGGATGCATTCGGACCAGCGAGGATCAGTCGCCACCCTGTTGATCACAACAGTTGATCACCGATCTAGCGGGTTGTTTGATCGTGATTGTTCGACTACACTCCGTACCTGTGCGCGGTTCCCGGGATAAAGACGATCTGGTTCCCCTGCACGAACCCTTCGAGACAGCACTTCGCGGATTCAATCGGCAGCAGGTGCTGGAACATCTCGAATCCCTGGATGGCCGCATCACGATAGCCGAGGCCGATCGGGACGCCGCCCTGACCCAGGTCGCCGAGCTGAGCAAAGCCCTGGATCACCTGCGCTCCGAGAGCGAGCTGCTGCTGCACCTGCGCCGGGAGGCAGAGAAGGCGACCACCGAAGTTGAGCGCATCCTGACCATGCCGATGGTCGAGGCGAGTGTGCGGATCCAGCGCATCCTGAAGCTGGCCGAGGAGGAGGCCGCCGAGCTCAAGACCCGCGCCGAGACCGAGATCGTCGTCCGGCGCGCCCGCGCCGACCAGGACATCGCCGAACTGAGGACCCGCGCCGACGACCAGATCACCGGGTTGCGGGCCGCCGCGAGCCGCGAGGCCAAAGCGCTGCTCGAGCACGCCAGGCGGCAGGCCGATCAGCTCGATTCGGAGATCGCCGAGCGCCGGGAGACCGCCGAGCGGGAAACCACGCGGATGATCGCGCAACGCGAGTCCGAGGCTCACGAGAAGATCCGGATCAGGGAACTGCGCAGTATCGCCGGCATGCATCTCATGCTGCGGGTGATGGACGAGCACCTGAGGGACCGGGTGCGCGCCCATGAGCGGGACGAGGCGGCGCTGCACGAGCTGCGCGCTCAGGTCACCGGCGAAGTCGCCGCCCTGAAAGAATTGCGTGCCGATCTCACCGCCGCTGTCGTCGCCGCGCACCAGCTCATGGCGGAAGCCCTCGGGCAGGTCCGTAAAGTCACGATCGAGCGGGAGCCCGGGGAGCAGGATCCCCCCGGGGAGCCGGATGTACCGGCACCGCGGAGCACTCATGGTGGCAAGGTGTACTTGTTGAACACCACCAACTCCGACGACCGGCGGTTGCCTCGCGCCCCTCAGTGATCACCACCGACATCCCTGACGCCGCGCAGGCGATCGACGCCGACGAGCGATGGAGCACGCACAACTACCATCCGCTGCCGGTGGTGATCGCCTCCGGTGAGGGCGCCTGGGTCACCGACGTCGCCGGACGGCGCTACCTCGATTTCCTCGCTGGCTACTCGGCGCTGAACTTCGGGCACCGCCATCCGGCGCTGGTCGCCGCCGCGGCCGAGCAGCTCGGCCGGCTGACGCTGACCTCGCGGGCGTTCCACCACACCCTGCTTGGCGCGTTCTGCCGTGAGCTGGCCCAGCTCACCGGGACCGAGATGGTGCTCCCGATGAACACCGGCGCCGAGGCCGTCGAGTCCGCGATCAAAGTGGCCCGGCTGTGGGCGCACCGGGTCAAAGGCGTCCCCGACGGTACCGCTGAGATCGTGGCCGCGAGCGGTAACTTCCATGGCCGCACCACCACCCTGGTGTCGTTTTCCACCGACGACACCGCCCGGGCCGGATTCGGCCCGTTCACCCCGGGTTTCGCCGTGGTGCCCTACGGCGATCTCGACGCGCTGCGCGGCGCGATCACAGACCGGACCGCGGCCGTGCTCATCGAGCCGATCCAGGGCGAGGCGGGCGTGCTGGTGTCCCCGCCCGGTTACCTGGCCGCCGTCCGCGCGGCCTGTGATGACGCCGGAGCGCTGCTGATCGCGGATGAGATCCAATCCGGGCTGGCCCGCACCGGGGAGCTGCTCGCGCTGGACCACGACGGGGTCCGGGCCGACCTGTACACCCTGGGTAAGGCACTCGGCGGGGGGATCCTGCCGGTCTCGGCCGTGGTGGGGCGGCGCGCGGTTCTGGGGGTGCTGCGCCCCGGGGAGCACGGTTCGACGTTCGGGGGTAACCCGCTGGCCTGCGCTGTCGGGCGCGCGGTGATCGCCCTGCTGGCCAGCGGGGAGTTCCAGGCCCGGTCCAGGGAGCTCGGGGCGCACCTGCATACGCGGCTGCGCGCGCTGATCGGGCGCGGAGTCCAGGAGGTCACCGGCCGGGGGTTGTGGGCGGGCGTGCATCTCCCGCCTGGCGGGCCGACCGGGCGGGAGGCGGCCCAGGCGCTGATGGCCCGCGGTGTGCTGTGCAAGGAAGCCCACCGCAGCACGCTGCGCCTGGCTCCCCCGCTGGTGATCACGCGGCGCGATCTGGACACCGGCCTGGACGCCATCGCCGATGCGCTCGCACGCTGAGCCATCACGCCTGGCTCACCCCTGCGGTGCCAGGATCGCCACACCCCCGACAACCGCCCCCTGATAACGGCCCAGTGCGAGATAACGGCCCAGTGCGAGGAGAGTCTGTGCGTCACCGGATCCTGCGGTGCCTGGGGGTGCTGCTGGCGGCGCTGCGGGCGGGCTGCACCGCCGGGCCCTCGAGCCGCCCAGCGGTGGCGGTCCGGGACACCGGCCTCGCCCCGCAGCGGATCCCGCCGGCCCCGCTCACCATCCCGCCGCTGCCCCCGATCGGCGACTACTACCGCAAGTCACTGCTGTGGCGGGAGTGCACCAGCGCGATCAGCGCCGCGCTGGGTGCCGCCAGCCCGCGGCGCGTGGACTGCGCCGACGTCCGGGTCGACGCCACCACGGCCAGGCCCGCGCTGGGAAACATCATCAAACTGGATCTCACCAGGGTCGGCGACGGCCCAGCCCCGCTGATCATCCTCAGTGAGGCCTCCGGGGAGCCCGGGACGGTCCGGGCCGCCCGGCTGGCGCAGCTGCTGCCTCCCGCGCTGCTGAGCAGTTTCACCCTGATCGGGGTGGCCCGCCGGGGTACTGGGCCAAGCGATCCGCTGACGTGCATTCCCCGGACCGTCCGGAACCGGATCATCGGCAGTGCCCCTGACCCAGCCCAGACGGCGGAGCTCGACAACCTGCTCGACACCACTCGCACCGCGATTCAGACCTGCGTCCAGGACCTCGGCGAGCTGCTCACCGCGATCAACTCCACGGGCACCGCGGATGACCTGGAGCAGCTGCGGGTCACGCTGAACGCGCCGGTGCTCAACGTGATCTCGCAGGGAGAGGCCTCGAGGGCGGTCACCGATTTCCTGCGCCGGTATCCCAACTCCGTGGGGCGTGTGGTGCTCGATGGCGCCGTCGATCCCGCCCTCGACGGTGTGGCCCCGGCCGAGGCTGACTTGATGGCCGCGGACGCCGGCTACACCGCGTTCGCCGCCGATTGCGTCACCCGGGGCTGCCCGCTGGGATCCGATCCGAGGCGCGCGCTGCTCGCCCTCGCTGAGGCGCTGCGGAAGAACCCGCTGCTGGCCGGGTGGCAGCGGATCGGCGCGGGCACCGCCTACCAGGCCGTGCTGGAGACGGTCGGTGACCCGGAACGCTGGCCGCAGCTGGCCCACGCGCTGGCCGCGGCCCGGGACGGCGATGGCACCGAGCTGGCGGCCCTCGTCGCGCCGCTACTGGGCACTGAGCGGTCGCTGCCCCCGCGTTTCGACGCCGCTCTCGCCACGCGATGCAATGACACCCCGACGCGGATAGCGCCCGAGCGCGCGCAGCAACTGGCCTACCAGTGGCAGCAGCGGTCGGCCTTGTTCGGCCCGTTATTCGCGGCCCGTCTGCTGTGGTGCAGCGCGTGGCCGGTGCCCTCGCCGCCGCAGGCGGATCCCCAGGACCGGGGGGTGCCGCCGGTGCTCGTGGTGGCCACCACGGGGGACCCGGTGAACCCAGCCGATGGGGTCAGGCGCGCGGCGCAAGCGCTGCCGTCCGGAACACTGGTGCTCTGGCAGGGCCAGGCGCACGGCGGGCTCACCCGCAGCCCCTGTGTTCTGGACCTGGTCACCCGTTTCCTGAAGGATGCCTCGGTTCCGAGGCAAGGCACACTGTGTCCACCCTAATAAAGTGCCCGCCCTCACCGAGGTTCCGCGACCAGGGAGGTGAGCGCCTCATGCCGGTGCGCTCGATCGAGTTGTCCATCGGGGGCATGACGTGCGCGGCCTGCGCGGCCCGGGTGGAGCGCAAGCTCAACAAGCTGGACGGCGTGCGGGCCAGCGTGAACTACGCCACCGAGAAGGCCAGCGTCGAGGCGCCCGCGGAGGTCGGGATCGCCGAGCTGATCACGCAGGTGGAGAACGCCGGCTACCGCGCCGCACCGGTCGAGGCCGCGAGCGCCGCGGATGAACCCGGGGACGGACTCCCCGGCGCCGGAGTCCGGTATCTGCTGCGCCGGCTGGTGGTGGCGCTGCTGTTCGGGGTGCCGCTGGGCGATCTGTCCATGACGGTGGTGCTGCTGCCCTCCTCGCGGTTCCCCGGCTGGCAATGGGTGCTGCTGGCGATGAGCCTGCCGGTGGTGACGTGGTGCGCCTGGCCGTTTCACAGCAACGCCATCATCAACGCCCGGCACGGCTCGACCTCGATGGACACGCTGGTGTCGCTGGGGATCACCGCCGCGACCTGCTGGTCGGTGTACACGATGTTCTTCCTCGGTGGCGCGGGGCCCGGCGCGGACGGTGG
>DASTBN010000820.1:0-11757 GCA_035712045.1 Pseudonocardiaceae bacterium | reverse complement strand
AGGGCCCTCAGACGCCACATCCTCATCCCCGACGTATCTGCGGTCCTCGTCTCCACCGGCGATTCCACGACAAGGGGACCGGAGGACCGGATCGTTGGGAGACCGTCGGGCGTCGTTCCTGGCCGGGCTCTCCTCGGCCGTCCGCACCCGCCAGGTATCCGACTTCGACGCCGACATCGCCCAACTGTCCGTCCGGTTCCAGGGTTTCACGAACGAGGGCGCGGCCATGGACAGGCTTCGCCCTCGTCGACACCTTGACCCAGCGCCCCCCGGCGCACTGGGGACGCGTCATCGACAGGGCATCGGCCAGACCATCTGGTTTCGCCGGACGCCGCTAGCGATAGCGTTAACTCACTATCCGTGACGACGCCACCCCCCACCAAACCGGACCAACTACCCATGCGCCACCTTGCACCCGCAGAGCGCCCCGACCGATCAGTTGGCGTGAACGGTCGGTATGTACTTGTGAGCAGTGTGGAGTGTGCACCAGGCGGGCGTGACCGCCGGGCACAGAAAGGAAACAGAGATGATGCTGAAAGACAAGGTTGCGGTGATCTACGGAGCCGGAGGTGCGATCGGCGGTGCTGTCGGACGCGCCTTTGCGCGCGAGGGGGCCAAGCTCTTTCTCACCGGGCGCCTGCAGGCACCGGTCGAAGCGGTCGCTAAAGACATCGTTTCCGCTGGCGGATCCGCCGAGGCGGCGGAGGTCGACGCCCTCGACGAGCAGGCTGTGGACAAGCATCTACAGTCCGTGATCGACAAGGCGGGACGCGTGGACATCTCGTTCAACGCGGTCGGGATCCCGGATACGAAGATCCTGGGCGTGCCTCTGGTCGAGATGGATGTCGAGCAGTTCTTCCTGCCGATCACGACCTACACGAGGTCGTACTTTCTGACCGCACGCCTGGCGGCCCGGCGGATGGTTTTGAATAAATCTGGGGTGATCATGACCGTCACCGCACTCCACTCGCGGACGGGCATCCCCTTGGTGGGAGGCTACGGTCCGGCGCAGGCCGTCAAGGAGTCACTCACTCGAAGTCTATCCGCCGAGCTCGCACCTCACGGCATTCGCGTGGTTGGTCTGCGACCACAGGCCATGCCGGAAGCAGACACGATCAAAGAAGCCTTCGAGCCTCGTGCCAAGGCGACGGGAATGACCTGGGAACAATTTCAAGAGTCGCTCGCAAGCAGGACCCACCCGAGACGGCTTATGACGCTCGCGGAGATGGCTAACGTGGCGGTCTTCGTGGCTTCCGATAAGGCGAGTGGGATGACGGGAACTACCGTCAATTTGACCATGGGCAGCCTGGATGACTAATGTCGTGAGTCCTAAATTTCTAGGCGGCGGCTAGGCTCGGTGGATGCGAGTTCGACGCCATTGCCGCTGGAGTTGTCCCCCGACGAGCGTCAGGTCCTGACCGAATGGACGCGTCGGCATACTACCTCGCAGGCGCTGGCGGTGCGGTCGAGGATTGTGTTGGAGTACGCGAGGGGTCGGTCGAATACAGAGGTCGCCGAGAGGCTGGGGATCTCGCGTGAGACGGTGCGTAAGCGGCGGTCGCGGTTCGTGCGGGATCGGTCGCAGCGGGTGGAGGTTGAGTGAGTGGTGCGATCGGCGCTGGTTCTAGGCCGCGTCCCGTGGATCACCAAGTAGTGATTAACACTGATATCGCCGAGTTCGACTCCAGAGTTGTCGAGGGGGCGGCGACAGCTCTTCGACCCGTTCCCGGCGCACCGTGGGTGCCCCGGGAACGGGCGTGGATCTCGGTGATGACCCCGGTCAGCCATTCCCTCCGCAGCGCGGCAGGCGAGGCAGGTGCTGAACGCTCGATCAACCCGTCTCCGTCGGAAGTTCTGTAATAAAGACGTTTTGGAACGCCTCGACCAACCACTCCCTGTCGTGCCTGGACAGAACATATGTCGCACGTCGCTTCTCCTCAGGGGGAAGCTCCGTCAGCCCGTCCAGCAAGATGGCGTTCCAGCAGATCACCACGGCTACATTGTCGCCGATAAACCGGATATCCTCCACCTCTTGGAAAACCTTCGAATCCTTGAACGGGCCGGCGTAGAGCATGGTCAAGAGGCTACGGATCGGTTCCCGGCCCTTGCAGTAGAGACCTTCGACAGTGACGATCGTCGCGTCCTCGCCGAACCGCTCCGCAAAGGCGTCGCCATCATTGTTCGCCCAAGCGGCTAGCACGCTGTCCAAGGCGTTGCGCACCGCCACCTCGTCCTCAGCCAGGACAACATTACTTACAGACATGATGCTCTTTCCTTTGCTAGCTTGTTTGAAGATTTTCCGGTTCTTCATCCACGTTTGGCTGGCGCACCGGACACTCACCTCTTCCAACGATGCTGGGTACGCACCGGTCGGTGCATCTTCCACATTGCTCACAAATACCTTCCGACCGGTCACGCCAACTCATGGGTCCGTAACACAGACGGTGTTTCCGGCGTGTTACAGACCCACTGCGGCTGCCGTACTAGCCAGGCCGAGTGGCTAGCCTCGATCTTCACGCGCCCAGCAGACTGGAGGTGATCTGTGGTCGTAAGCTCGTCGTCGCTTGCCGGTGTGAGTCCGGTCCGGGAAGTTGCCAGGAAGCCCGGGTAGCAGACTGGCGGCTTGGCCTGGAACGGGTCAGGTCGAAGCCCAGTGTCGAAAGTCCCGATGGGCGAGCGACAGTGCGGTCCATACCACGACGCGAAGCCTGCGGCGTCGTTAGCGCGGATTTCCGTGTAGCTGGTTCGCCGCAACCTGGCAGGTTGGGCGGATCGGTGTTGACCTGGTGAGCTGGTCCCAGCATGGGATGAGTCCGGCCACCAAGGTTGTCCATATCTTGCTGTTGAATCACACCAGCGAGATTCGTTATCGTGTCGTGATCGAATGGGTGAGGTTGCGGGTAGCGCGCCGCTGACCAACGCGGATGCTGAGCTTCTCGTCGTGAGCTGGCCAGTCCCGGCCACGATGAGGACCGCCAGGGCCGAGGGTCGCCTGGTAGAAAAATGCGACATGGCAGCCGGATCACCGCAATGCGGGGATAGGGAGTGGTTCACCGCGCCCGAGCGGGTCAACCATCGTCGCTACGAGGCGCTGCGTGCCTTCCACGTCGAGAGGCTGACCTATGCCCAAGCGGGGGAACGTTTCGGCTACACCCGCTGGGCGATGGTGAACCTGGTGCGCGAGTACCGGGCCGGGAAGCTGGAGTTGTCCGCCCCGCCCCGCAGGCCCGGCCCACCGCCCGGGGTGGCACCGGTCAAGGACCGGGCCCGTGGCCGGGTGATCGAGCTACGGCGCCAAGGGCTGTCCACGTATGAGATCTCCGCGCGGCTGGCCACGGAGGCACCCCGCTGAATCGGACCAGCGTGGGTGAGATCCTCGCCGAGGAGGGGTTCGGGCGGCGGCTGCGCCACCCCGGGCCGGTGGCGAGCACCTCACCGGCCACGCCCGGGCGGGACACGCGGCTCCCCCGGGCCGCCCGGGTGGACTTCGCGAACTGGCCGGCCACGGTGGAGACCGGCAAGGCTGGGCTGTTGCTGCTGGTGCCCGACCTGGTCGCACTCGATTCGCCCGCCTTGGCCGCCCACGCTGGCTATCCCGGCACCCGTGTTATCCCCGCCCTGTCCTGGGTGTTGTCGCTGCTGGCCCTGAAGCTGACCCGCACCAGGCGGGTGTCTCATGTCGATGACCTGCTGCTCGCTGACCCGGCCGCGTCGCTGTTCGCCGGGCTGGCCACCCTGCCCAAGAAATCCGCCCTGACCGACTACTCCTATCGCACCAGCCACGACAACCAGCGCGGCTTCCTCGCGGCGCTGGACACCACGATGATCAAAGGTGGGCTCGCCACCGGCGAGGAGGCGATCTTCGATCTGGACTTCCACGCCGTCATGCACCAGGGCCAGGACCCAGTGCTGGACAAGCACTACGTGCCCACCCGCTCCCAGCGCGCCCGTAGTGTGCTGACGTTCTTCGCCCAAGACAGCGGGACTCACAACCTCGTCTACGCCAACGCCGATCTCACCAAAGCCACCCAGGCCCGCGAGGCCATCGCTTTCTGCGACCACTGGAAGAAGGTCTCCGGCAGCGACCCCGCATGCTGATCATGGATCAGAAACTCACCACCCAGCCGGTGCTCGGCGAACTCGACGCACGCGGCGTCAAGTTCCTCACCCTGCGAATGCGCTCACCCGCGCTCGCCACCCAGATCAAGGCCCTCACCAGCAAAGACCTCAAGACCATCACCCTGGACCGGTCCGGGAAGCTCACCCGGCCCAGCGTGCGCGAATCCGTGGGCGTACGGCTAACCAGCTATCCCGGCACCGTGCGGCAACTCATCGTCACCGGACTGGGCCGCGAGGCGCCGACCATCATCATCACCAACGACTACGACCTGCCCGCCAAGGCGCTGATCGAGCACTACGCCCGGCGAATGACCATCGAGCAACGCCTCGCCGGGATCATCCAAGCCTTCCACGCCGACGCACTGTCCTCCACCGTCAACCTCAACGCCGACCTCGACATCATGCTCTGCGTGCTCGCCCAAGCCCTCATCGCCGCGCTCCGCACCCGACTGCCCGGCTACGCAGCCGTCACCCCCGACGTCCTGCGACGCCGATTCCTCGAAACCCCCGGCTAGATCACCACCACCGACAACACGATCACCGTCCGCCTCGACCGGCGCGCCTACCAACCCGTACTCCGCCAAGCCGGCCTCCCCACCAACACCCCCGTCCCCTGGTGGGGAAACCGCATCCTGCGCTACGAGTTCACCTGACCCCTTGCCCCGAACCGACTGCGCGGAAATCCGCGTTAGAGCACGTTTCGTGTAGGTGGGGCGAAGGGAGCGCCGAGCCCCCCAAAATCAGGGTGAAGGCCATAGAAGGTGGTCGTCGCAAACACTAGTTCCCTTGCAGGATGGGCACTTTTGTGTATCTACCGTCCGTGTCGCACTATTCAATGAGCATTATTCAGACCCGAATCCGCGAGTAGTGGGTTGAGTCGATCTTCGGGTTGATGATTGTGATCTTGTCGGTGGGTGTTTGGGGTGCTGGGCATGCTGGTGGCCCGGGTGTCGCGCCGGGTTCGCGGGTTCCGGTGTGGTGCGGGGCCGGTGGGCCGGGTGGTCAGGGGCAGGGGGGAGTTTCCGGAGCCGGGTGAGGATCTCGGCGAGCAGGCCGTGGCCGGGTGGCAGGCGCAGGATCAGGTGCCCGGCGCGGGAGATGAGCCGGGCGGGGATGGTGATGAGGCGGTGACGCAGGGTGGCGATCATGGCTTTGCCGTCGCGGGTGCCCCAGCCACTGAGTGCTCCGGTGGCGGGGTGTTCGGTGGCGGTGAGCTGGTGTAGCCAGCCGGCCATGCTGGCGGCGAGGAGTGCGCCCCACATCCAGGCGGTGTTGACCTCCGGGTATCCGCTCGGGAGGTGGCGCAGCGCGGCGCCGTGCTTGCTGTCGCGGAAGATGTTCTCAATCGCGGTGCGGTGCCGGTACCAGTGCTCCACCCCGGCCGCCTGGGCCGGGGTCGTGAGGTCGATGTTGGTCAGGATGAAGGAGTAGGCGTAGATCGCGCCGGCGTCGGCCAGCTCGTCCAGGGGCAGGGTGCGCTGGTCAGGGTGCAGAGTCCGGCGGCGCCGGGCCCGGGGATCGGCGGAGACCTGGCAGAGATCCAGACGGACCCGGCGGATCAGCAGCCGGGTATTCGATGGCCACCAGTCCGGCCGGTAGTCAGCGACGGCGACCTGCGCGCCGGGCATCCCGATCGCGTCGGTCCATGCGGTCCCGGCGATCCCGTCCAGTAGCCGCCACAGGGGCGCGATGCGTTTGGCGCCGATCGCGAACCCGGCACCTTCCAGGAACGCCACCCGGGCGAGCTCCCCGGCGAAATAGCCCGCATCGGCCCGCAGCCTGATCCGGCCCGCCCTCACCTGAGCGGGTAAGGCGGACAGCGCCCGCCGCAGCAGCGCCGCCGCGCTCGCCCGGGGATCGTCGTTGCCCGCCGTCAGCTCGGCGGCCAGCACGGTCTCGGTGTCCGCCCAGCTGGCCACGTGCGGGCGCCCGCACCGCTGGCCCTGATGGTTAAAGGCGACACCACGTTTCTTGCGGCCATAGACCTCCACATCGGTGGCATCCAGATCGATCGTCACCGTGCTGGCCAGCCGGGCCCGCCGCCGCGGCGGCAGCAGGTCGAACACCGCTCGCTCACCCGCGCCACCCCGGTCTCCACCGCCGCCCACCGCGCATCGGTGAACCCGCGCGCCAGACCCGCCGCGGTGGCCGGGGACAACCCAGCCACCGGCGCGATCAGCTGCCCCGCCACATCAGCCCGCTGCCGATCCAGCCCGACCAGGAAATCCTCCCCAGCCAGCTGCGCCGCCGCCAGCCCCACCAGCAGCTCACCCGCGGAAAACCCACGATCACGCCGCTTGATCGGGCCCACCGCGCCATCCAGCGCCTCCACCACCCCGAGCCGATCACACAGCTCACTCACCGCGGCCATCCCCGACACCCTGGTCAGCGACGGATCCGGCGCGCCCACCCGCACCCCACGCCCAGCACCCCGGCAATCGCGTACCCTGCCCACCAGATAGGTGCCCTTCCCCTGGATGATCGATCTCTTCGCAAAGACCATCATCCCAGGCCACCAGGGCACCTATCGCCATCTCACACCACGTGTCTCCCCACTACTCGCGGATTCGGGTCAGACCGCAGATACCACTCCGTTGCCATGCTGACCTGGTGACCTGCGGTTTCTCGCCCGTCTGGTGCAATTCCCGAGAGTTCCGGTAGCTATCGCGGGTCGTCTCCTCGACCTGATGCCCGGATAGCCACTCATCGAGCAGGTAGCCGAGCGTGACATTCGTCCGGGCTGCGGTGTTGTCCCGCACCTGCTGGCGCAGCTGGTCGCGGGTCACGATCGCCGCGTCCTCGGTGTCGGCCGAGCCGCTGAGCATGAGCTGCCGACCGGTCACCGGGTCGTACCCGGCAGAAATCCGGACCTGGTAAGTCCCGCCACGCTGGCGGATGCCGGTCAGGTCCTTCGGAGCCTGCTTCCTGCGTGCCATAACCACAGCGTACAGCGCCGTAATGGACAGTCCGATGGACAAAGATCCTATGATGTGATCTTCATCAGTCCATTATCGCTGGTGAGAGATGGTGCGCCGCCAGGGACTCGAACCCCGAACCCGCTGATTAAGAGATGGAACGGCTCAAGCGCTGTGCTGACCTCCGGTTTTGCAGGTCGGAGGCGAGCGTAGAGGCAAGAATTAGATGGTGTGAAAACGATCAATCGGGCTCTTCGTGTGTGGCATGACTTACACAGTCCTGACGCCCCGTACCACCGCAGTCTCTCGTGGAGCCGGGCAAGTGGTCTCATCAAGGCCTATCGGGCACCCTGTGGCCTTTGGTGAGGTCTGGTAGCGGTTGTCCCTTGCCTGTCGACGAGTCGTGATCTTGGCCTGTCTTGATCGAATCATCGTGCACCCAGCGGTACGAGGTCGAAACGCGTTTGATCCGCAGCGGCTTGAGTCTATATGGCGTGCGTAGTGCGAATATTGAGCCAGGATGCAGGTAATCTACTGGATTCGATAGGGTCGTTATTCTTGTAGCTAAGAGATTCCAGTGCAAACAGGTGTCCTGGGCTTAGATAGTGTCGTTAGTCTTGCTTCCTTGGCAGTCATAGCGGCAAGTATTTAATCAATTGGTTCATGAATCCGATCACTGCTGCTATCATCGGAACAAGTCCAGAGACCAGGAATCTTTGTCGAATTGGCATGGGTGGAATTCTTTCAATCGCTTCCAGGTGACGATATGCTGTGAGTATTGCAACCTGTCCCGAAACAGAGTTGGAGCGGCGTTCAGCCGGCAAATCTTTAAGAATCTCCTCTATCTGCTCTTTCCGATCTTTTCTGGCTTGTCGCCGAAGGCTGCGGATGACGAAAAAGAAGGCATAGAAAACGGCCGCCATAAAGGTGCCTATTATGACTGCTGCGAGGAGCGTGCCAATAATTGACTGCAAGATAAAAAACATGGCAAACGAGGATATTACCGAACATGCAGCGCCGGCTTCTTGGTAGGAGAGGGACTCGCGCATTCTTGACCAGCCATAAAATCCATCCGGATTGTACCGATTGGCCCTGAAAGAGTAATGATAACGACAGTTGCCGAGAAACTTAATGTAGGTGATAGCAAGAATTACTGCGACGTAGATCATGTATATTCCCAGTGAACCGAAGACGATCCAAGCGACCCCTCCGGGGTGGATCGGAAAGGCTTGGGCCCACCATGTGTGATATAGATTATCGATCCCAAGGAAGGGGTACAGGTGCCGTTTCAGTCCAAGGTTCATGAGTGTAACGCTGGCCACAATCACCAATATTACCACCCTGGCTCGCCCGCCGTAATTTCCCAAAACGATTGTTAAGCTTATCAATGTCAGATACTATCCGTTCTCTGCCGTCACCTTCATATTCGATGCAGTCATTCGCTGCAAGTTCTGCGTGGAGTACTGACATAGATCTCAAAATTCCGTAAACAAAGGGTACGGCGAGGATAACTGTCACTGTCAAGAAAAGCGCTGGGTAGTCACGTAAGTAAGGCATTGACTGAATAGATTCCGCACCAGATTTTGATTGAGTAAAAAATAGCCAAAGATCGCTTATCGTGCTCGTTTTCGACAATGGTCTGAAAAATGTGTTATCGATTAAAGTGGAACAAAACGTGACGAGTAGTACTATAAATGCCGTCGCAATGCCCACCGATATCGGCCTAAGGCCAAGCTTATTGAGCCGGGCAAGAAGGATTGGTTCGATTTTGAATGGTTTCAGGTTGATCACTTCGTAATCGGGAAGACCGCTTTGATCCTCTCGCGTCTTCCGTCTACTTTCCTCCGTCGATGACATGTGATCTCCAGTCAGGCTAGAAATAACAGAATGCGGTTACGTCTTCCGCGGTGACCAGTAACAAACTGAGGGCAGTCGGTGTTCGACAGATACGTCATGTGCGAACCCAATCGTGTGAACTTGCGCGGTCGCGATCACAGCCTCAGCAGGATCCCCCGAACAGCTGCACCGGCAGGCCGGCGAGCGGGCACGCCAGCCGCGCCCCTAAAGCAGTCGAATCAGACGCTGTCGGAGCGGTGTGCTAGTCGCTGAGGAACCTGCTTCGAGCTGTTTCACCACGTCAGGCGAGTTCATGCGCCAGCAAGGCGCAATGCCCCCAATCCGCCAAGGGTGCCCGGTGATCCCTCTCCAGAAGCGTTTGCCCTGGCCAGGATGTGTTTTGTGCGCCGCCAGGGACTCGAACCCCGAACCCGCTGATTAAGAGTAAATCAGAACGGGTGCCGGACGGTGACGACTAATGCCGTTGGTCAATATTTCCGCTGGTAAACAGCCCTACTCCTTGCCGTTTCATGACGTATTCATTCGGGTCATTCCGGTCCATGCGTTATCACACGGTTAACACGTCATAGTCCACAGTGGAGGTTTAAATCATGATCAACAAATCCGTCGCCGACACCACCGGTGTCCGCGCGCTGGCTACTGCGGTCCGTGACGGTGAGCTGACCTCTGGGCAGCGGGAGTGCCTGGCCGCGCTGCTGATCGACGTGGACACGGCGGCGAGGCTGGCACCGAGGGTCCGGGAGTACTACCCGGACTGCGACGCCGCAGCGGTGGGCTACCTGACTGGTAACTGGCAGCAGGTCATCACCGCGTACACCAGCCTGCTGGCGGCGGCCCGCCCGGGCGGCGGGGAGTACGCCGCGTAGCCTTGGACTCACCTCCTCGCCGAGATTCACGCCCTGGGGCGACGGCCCCGGGGCATCGGCGGGGGGCTGGCGAGGAGTGGTTCTTGGTGGACGCTGAGGAAGCGTCGTTGGATGACGCGCGCACGATCGGCCGGCGGCTGCGGCGTATCCGCAAGGCCCGGGACAAGTCGCTGACGGTGATCGCGGGGCTGTCCGGGATGAGTATCGCGACCCTGAGCCGGATTGAGAACGGCCTGCGCGCGCTGGACCGTCATTCAGAGATCGTGGCTCTGGCCGCAGCGCTGGAGATCGCGCCATCGGAGCTGATGAAGTTGCCGGTGCCCGCGCCAGGTAATGGGGGCACAGACGCCACGATTGAGGCGGTGAGGCGGGCCCTGATGGGCGCCAGTCATGGCCTGCCGGGCGGAGAGGTGCTCCCCTTAGAGGTGTTGCGGGCACGGGTGAACGCGACGATCGATGCGCTGTGTCGCTGCGAGCGGGAACGCGACGTTGGCGCGGCGCTGCCCGGTCTGATTCGCGACCTCCATGCCACGCTCGCCGCAGGGCGGGATGTGGCCGAACTGCTGTTTCTGACCGCCTGGCTGCACACTCAGGCCACCGTGCCATGGCTGAGCATCACCGATGCCCCAGTGGATCTTCGCTCGCTCGCTCTCCTGCTTGCCCAGCATGCCGCGGGGGACTGCGGTACTGCGGTCTCGGCAGGACTCGTCGGTGCCGCCAGCGCGAGAGTGGGGCTCGCGGCGGGAGCGTTCGACCTCGCGACCGCCGCGCTCGACGCGGTGACCGTGCCGACGAACACCCGGGAGACGATGCAACTTTCCGGCTTCCTCGCGCTGCGCCGCTCGGTGGTGGCCGCAGCGGATGGCCGACCCTCCGAACTTAGCGGTTCACTCGAGTACGCGATTGACCTTGCCGAGCGCACCGGGGAAGGCAATGCCTACGGGCTGGGATTCGGCCCGATCAACGTCGGCCTGTACCGCATGGCGGGACTGCTGGAGATTGGCGACCATGAGCGGGCAGCGACGATCGCCGAGAGCCTGAACCCGCAAGCGCACGTCAACCAGTCGCGTCGAGCCGCTTACTGGGCCGACTACGGCCGTGCGTTGGCCCGGATACCGGGGCGCCAGCAGGACGCGGTGATGGCGTTGCGCCGAGCCGAGTTGATCTCTCCGTACCGCATCCAGCGGGGCCCGGTGGTCCGCGAGGTGCTCGACGAGCTGCGTTCTCGCGTCCCCCGTGATTCCCCGGCTGGCCGGGAGCTACGGGCGATGGCCTACCGCGCCGGTCTGCCGGTGTAGCCCGCGAGGGTGAGCTTTACCACGGTGTAAAGCCATTGAGCCTTGATCGGCGACGGTCTCTGAGGCGGCCCCGCCGGGTGGTTGAGCACCGCGACGGGGCCTTGATCCCAGACCTGCAAGGAGGTCAAGGACCCATGGCGAATACTGGCAGCAGATCACCGGCCGTGCCCGCCGGTACCACTCTGAGGTGGTATCTGCGGTCGCTAGCTGATCACGACACTCATCGTGGGTGGCTTGGTGGTGATGGCGCCGTGCTGGCGTTATGCGGGGCGAGTTTCACGCCGAAGCCAACGTTGCGGGTGGTGGGTGAGCCGCCGGGTCAGCTGGTGGACGGGCCGCCTGAGCTGGCGCTGCCCCCGTTCCCGGAGCAGGCTTGTCCGGAGTGCCAGCGCGAGGGGAATGGCTGGTGAGGGTGGGCAGGCATCGTGCCGTAGCGCAGCGGTCCCGCTGGCGCCGGTCCTCAGCTCCGGCTGTGGTTGCGGCGCGGCGCTTACCGGGGATTGAGGTGGTGTGCGCCAAGACCGGGTTAGCGCACCAGGTGAGCCCCGATGAACTGCTGGCGGGGCGCCAGCGGGGCGACTACCAGGGTTTGTGTGGTACCCGGTTCCCAGCGGCGAGCATGGTCGATCCGGGGCGTGGCCCGTGCCAGCGCTGCCAGCAGCGGGCCGTGTCATGAGCGCCGACACGCGGGAAGGTGGTCAC
>DASTBN010000819.1:0-4923 GCA_035712045.1 Pseudonocardiaceae bacterium | reverse complement strand
TGCTTCTCGACGGCCTGGCGCGCTGTCATGATGGCCCGCCCGCGTGCTATGGAGTGGCTCTCGGCTACGGGGCGCCCCGCTGCCGCACAGCGCTCACCGCGGCGCTCCGACCGCTGACCGCGCTGCTGAGCGCGGGACAGGAACAGACGGATCACCGGGAGTAGGGTGCGGCCATGACGGATCGGAAGCTGCGTGTCGCGGTCATCTTCGGCGGCCGCAGCGGCGAACACGCGATCTCCTGCGTGTCGGCGGGCAGTGTGCTCACCCACCTGGACCGGGCGCGTTTCGAGGCCATTCCGGTTGGCATCGCCCCTGATGGCGCCTGGGTGCTGGGCACCGGCGACCCGGCTGAGCTGGCGATCCGTGACCGGGCTCTGCCCGGGGTGGACGGCACCGGCGGGGCGCTGGCCCTGCCGGGTGAGGTGCTCTCCGGAGTCGATGTGGTGTTTCCCGTGCTCCATGGGGCGTTCGGTGAGGATGGCACGATCCAGGGCTTGCTGGAACTCGCTGATCTGCCCTATGTCGGATCGGGGGTACTGGCCAGCGCGGCTGGCATGGACAAAGAATTCACCCGCAGGCTGTTGCGCGCCGAAGGCCTGCCGGTCACCGACACCGTGGTGCTGCGCGGCCCGGGCGCCACGCTCACCCCGGCGCAGCGCGAGCGTCTGGGCTTGCCGGTTTTCGTCAAGCCAGCCAGAGCGGGCTCCTCGCTTGGCATCACGAGGGTGAACGACTGGTCCGGGCTGCCGGTGGCGATCGACACCGCCCGCCGGATCGATCCCAAGGTGCTCGTGGAAGCGGCGGTGATCGGCCGTGAGGTCGAGTGCGGTGTGCTGGAGTTCCCGGACGGCCGGGTGGCGGCCTCGCTGCCCGCGGAGATCCGCATGGTCGCCGAGGGCGCGGGGTGGTACGACTTCGACGCCAAGTACCTCGACGACGCCTGCGAGTTCGACATCCCGGCCAAGCTGGATGATGACGTCACCACCGAGCTGCAGGCGATGGCGGTGGCCGCCTTCCGGTCGCTGGACTGCCAGGGCCTGGCCCGGGTGGACTTCTTCGTCGGCCCCGGCGGGACGCTGACTGTCAACGAGATCAACACCATGCCTGGTTTCACGCCTATCTCCATGTACCCGCGGATGTGGGCGGTGACCGGTGTGGAATACCCGGCACTGTTGTCGACATTGATCGATACCGCGATGGCCCGGGGCGCCGGACTGCGCTGAGATATATGACTGCGACAAACGGGTGAATTCCAGCGACCTAATCAGGACCGGCTAGTTATAGCTAGCGAAGTCGGGTGAGGAGGTACCGCGATTGTCCGTCTCATTCGGGTCACGTGGTGCCGAGCACCGCGATGAGGCGCAGCTCGATCCGTTCGGCTATCGCGCCCGGCATACCGCTGAACCCGCCGAAACCGGTGAATCGGACGAGGCGGAGGACTATAGCTTTGTCGTGCGGCCCTACAGCTGGACCCGAGGGCGCACCCTCCCGGTTCAGGACCTCGCCATGGAAACACTGGTGTCAACCAGCGACCAAGGCCAGGACCTGACCACGGTCTGCTCAGCGGAACATGCCGCGATCGCGCGGATATGTGCCGAGGTCCGCTCGGTCGCTGAGGTCGCGGCCCTGCTCACGGTGCCGCTGGGGGTGGCCAGGGTGCTGCTCGCCGACATGATCGGGGTCGGCTTGATACACGTGCACCACAATCCCCTGGGCGCGGAGGGCGGGCGGGATCTCGGGCTGCTGGAGCGGGTGCTGGCGGGCCTGCACCGGCTCTAGCGTCAGCGCGGGATGCTCACCTCCCGCCCCGGCAAGACGCGTGAGATCACGGTGGCGATCTGCTGCAGCGGCCCGCTGCCGCCACCCGGTGGCAGCGCCACCACCAGATACACCGGCCGGTCCACCGCGACCCAGGTGCTCATGCCAGGGCCGGGGATCTCCAGGAACTGCACGCCGGAGACGGCGAGCAGCCGGGAGGCCGCGGTGAGTTCGGCGGGCCGGTCGAGCCCGCAGCGCAGCACCACCGGCGGCTCACCCCAGCCGGCCACCCCCGCCGGAGCCGGCTCGCGTAGCTGCCGTCGCTTCAGCGCCCCGGGCTCGGCACCATCGAGCTCCTCCGGCAGGGCCGCCAGCAGCCGCGCGCACTCGGCGGAACGCGCCGCCGGCGCCGGTACCTCCGCCAGTACCAGCGGTCCCAGCGCCCGGTGACGTGCCATCGAGGCGGCGAGGAGCACTCCTCCGACCAGCGCCGCTACCAGGGCCAGCGCCATGGCCAGCGGCCAGCGGGGCGCGCGAGCCAACCGCGACGCGGTGGCCATCGTCATGACAGATGGACAACGGGGCAGGTCAAGGTGCGGGTGATGCCGCGCACGCTCTGCACCTTCGCTACCACGAGCCGGCCCAGCTGATCGACATCGTCCGCCTCCGCCCGCACGATCACGTCGTAGGGACCGGTGACGTCCTCCGCGCTCGCCACGCCGGGCAGGCTCGACACCTCGGCGGCCACGGCGGCGGCCTTACCGACCTCGGTCTGGATGAGGATGTATGCCTGAACCACGGCGTGGCCCTTCGTCTCGTGAAGTATATGGGCTCGAAGCGGGCAACAACGAAACCTACCGCCTGGATCGGGGGTGTGCGGGATGCCAGCTGACCCGCGGTCGGTCGCGGAGCTAGGAGAATTCGGCCTGATCGCCCGGATCAGCGCGAACCGGCCGTGGCCGCCGGGCACACTGCTCGGCCCGGGGGACGACGCTGCGGTGCTGGCCAGCCCGGATCGCCGCGTGGTGGTGAGTACCGATGTCCTGGTCGAAGGGGTGCATTTCCGGCTGGATTGGTCTGCCCCCCGCCAGGTTGGGCGCAAGGCGGTGGCGGCCAGCCTGGCTGACATCGCGGCCATGGGCGCGGTGCCCACCGCGCTGGTCGTCGGGCTCGCGGTACCCGGGGCGACCCCGGTGCCCGCCGTGGATGAGCTGGCCGCCGGGATGTGGGAGGAAGCTAGCCGCGCGGGCACCGGAATCGTCGGTGGTGACGTGGTCAGCGCCACCGAGCTGGTCCTGTCGGTGACCGCGCTCGGTGATCTGCGAGGCCACCCGCCGCTCACCCGGGCCGGGGCCCGTATCGGCGATGTGCTCGCGTTGTGCGGGCGGGTGGGCTGGTCCGCCGCCGGGCTGGCCGTGCTTCGCCGGGGGCGCCGCTCACCGGAGGCGGTCGTGGAAGCTCACCAGGTGCCGGAACCTCCCTACCCCGCTGGCCCGCAGGCCGCTGCGGCGGGCGCTACCGCGATGATCGACATCTCGGACGGGCTGCTCGCGGACGCCGGGCATCTCGCGAAGGCCTCGGGCGTCGGTATCGACATCGACTCGGCGGCGTTGCCCGTGGCCGCCGAGTTGGCCGAGGCCGCCGCGGCCATGGGCGCCGACGCCCGGCACTGGGTGCTCACCGGTGGCGAGGATCACGCGCTGCTGGCGTGTTTCCCCGTCAGGGCCACGCTTCCCGCCGGGTGGGCGAGGGTCGGCCTAGTGCGGCCAGGTCATGATGTGACGCTGGACGGCCGCCCCTGCGAGGGCCCAGGAGGGTGGGCGCACTTTGGGCCGTGAGTGCCGAAGCGGGCGTGACCCGCACCCGCGCGGAAGGGACGCAGCGGTTCGTCTCGCCGCGCCGGGACGACCTCGGCGAGCGCTTTCCCGGCCTGGTCGAGGTGCTGATGCGCTGAGTTCGCCCACTCGATAAGGTCCCGGATCGTGCCAGCCGCCATAGCTGAGATCATGGAAACCGGGTGGGCCGAGGCGCTCGCCCCGGTGGCGGATCAGATCACCGCCGCAGGGGAGTTCCTCCGGGCCGAGATCGCTGCGGGCAGGCGCTATCTGCCTGCCGGGCCCAACATCCTGCGTGCCTTCACCCAGCCCTTCGACGCGGTGCGGGTCCTGATCGTCGGCCAGGATCCCTACCCGACGCCGGGGCACGCGGTCGGATTGTCGTTCTCTGTCGACCCGCGTGTGCGGCCCGTGCCGCGCAGCCTGGCCAACATCTTCCAGGAATACAGCGAGGACCTGGGCCTGCCCACCCCGTCCAACGGCGACCTCAGTCCCTGGGCGGAGCGCGGGGTGCTGCTGCTCAACCGGGTGCTCACGGTCGAGCCCGGCCGCCCTGGCTCACACCGGGACAAAGGCTGGGAGGAGGTCACTGAGCAAGCCATCCGGGCCTTGGTGGCGCGTCCCTCGCGCCCGCTGGTGGCGATCTTGTGGGGCCGGGATGCCAGGACGCTGCGCCCGATGCTCACCGGCGTCCCCTGCGTCGAGTCCGCCCACCCATCACCCATGTCAGCCGATCGCGGGTTCTTCGGCTCACGCCCCTTCAGCCGCGCCAACGCCATGCTCGCCAGCCTGGGTGCCGACCCGGTTGACTGGGCCCTGCCCTAGCACGGGTCGCTAATCGCCGTGAACTCGACCAGCGTCGTCGCCGACGCCACAAACATCGTACTGTCGAGTTCACGGCGGGCGCTGAGCTCAGGCGCGGGCGACTTTCCCCGCCTTGAGGCATGAGGTGCACACGTTCAGACGGCGGCGCTGACCAGTGCTGATCTCCGCGCGGACGGTCTGAATGTTCGGGTTCCACCGGCGATGGGTCCGCCGGTGCGAGTGGGAGACCGACATGCCGAAGCCCGGACCCTTACCGCAGACGTCGCACACGGCAGCCACGTCACACCCTCCTGGATTCCTCGCATAGGTACACCCATGCGGCGTACCAATAAAGCGTAGCCCGGCGGCGCGCGACCCGGCGAACCGGGGATAACCGAGCGAGCTACCCGCCATCACAGTGGTAGGGAGCCAGCGCGGTCCAGTGTGGCGGCTAAGAGCAGCGAACGAGGGCTGTGGGTATCGGCCGTAGGCCGGTCAGCCGTGATGGAACAGGTAGCAGCGGGAC
>DASTBN010000818.1:0-3023 GCA_035712045.1 Pseudonocardiaceae bacterium | reverse complement strand
CGGCCAGGTCCTCATGCGTGCCCTGCGCGACGACCCGCCCCTGGTCGAGCACGACGATGCGATCAGCCAGGTGCAACGTGGAACGGCGGTGCGCCACCAGCAGCGTCGTCCGGTTCGCCAGGACACCGCGCAAGGCGTCGTGCACGGCCTTTTCCACGCCCGCGTCGATGGCGCTGGTCGCGTCGTCCAGGATCAGGATCCGCGGGTCGGCCAGGATGGCCCTGGCCAGCGCGACGCGCTGGCGCTGCCCGCCGGACAGGGTCAGGCCACGCTCACCGAGCATCGTGTCATAGCCGCGCGGAAGCTCCTGGACGAAACCATGCACTTGTGCGATCCGGGCGGCCCGCTCGATGTCCTCGTCGGTCGCGCCCGGGCGGCCGTAGCCGATGTTCGCCCGCACCGTGTCGGAGAACAAAAAGCTTTCCTCGAAGGCCACACCGACCTGGCGGCGCAGGGATTTCAGCGTCACGGTGCGCAGGTCGTGCCCATCGACCGCGACGGTGCCGGAGTCCGGATCACGCAAGCGTGACACCAGCATCGCCACGGTCGATTTCCCGCTGCCACTCGGCCCGACGATGGCGACCCGTTCACCGGCCGCGATACGCAGGTCGACACCGTTGAGTACCGGCGGAGCGCCGTCGTAACTGACACGCACATCGGTAAAGGTGATCTCGCCGCGCAGCGGGGGCAGTTCCACCGCCGCCGGGGCGTCGGCGATGGTCGGGGGGAGGTCGAGGAGCTGGAAGATGCGCTCCACCCCGGCCCTGGCTTGCTGGGCGATGGTGATGACGCCAGCGAATTGCCTGGCCGGCGCGACGAACTGGGCGGCGTAGGCGGAGAACGCGAGGAACGTGCCGAGCGTGATCTCGCGGTGTAACGCCAGCCAGCCACCGAAGGCGAGGATGGCGACCTGGCCGATCGAGGGAATCGCCTTGAGCAACGGCTGGTAACGCGCCTGCAGCCGGACCGCGCGCATGCGCGCACCGTAGAGCGACCTGGCGGCCTCAGCGAGGCGGCCGAGCTCCCGATCCTCCTGGCCGAAGGCCTTCACCACGCGCACGCCATTGACGTCCTCGTCCACGATCTGCGCGAGATCACCTTCGCGTTGCTGACCGTCCCAGGTCGCCGGGAAGACCCGCCAGCGCATCCGGTAAGAGACCACGGCGAGCACCGGCACGACGATCAGGCTGACGGTGGCCAGCAGCGGGGACAGGGCGAACATGATCCCGAGCGAGAGCACCATCAGCAGCACGTTGCCGCTCATGAGGGGGAAATAGTTGAGCAAACCCTGTACCAGCATGGAGTCTGAATTCGCCCGGGCGACGAGCTGGCCGGTGGGCATCCGGGCGAGACTGTCCAGATCCATCGTCTGCAGATGGTCGTGCATGGCGTTGCGCAGGTCGTACTGGACTCGCAAACCGACCTGGCCACCCCGGTAGCGACGCAGGTAGGTGAACCCGAAGCTGGCGACCGCCACGGCAATCAGCAGCGCCAGCCACGGCCACAACGGCGAGTCGTGGCGAACGATGACCCCATCGACGATCTGCCGTGAGATCAACGGCACCAGGGCCTGGCAGGCGCTGCCCAGTAACGCGCCGGTCAGCGCGAGCGCCACATCGCGGCGGTGCTTGAGCAGATAACCACCCAGCCGACGGATCCATCCGATGCGATCCGCCTCAGCCGCGGGCGTGCGCACGCTCAGCGGACCAGTCTGCCGAGGAGAGCCGAGGCGATAGCGATCATGACCGCGGAGGCGAGGGCCAGGACGGCGAAATCCAGCCCGAGTCGTGCGGGCGTTCCGATCAGCAGGCCTCTCAGCCCATCGACTTCGTATCCAAGCGGGTTGATCAGGTTGAACACTTTCAGCCAGCCCGGCATGAGGCTCTCGGGGTAGAGCGCGCTGGAGCCGAAGAAAAGTGGCATGGTGATGGCCTGCCCGATGCCCATGAGCCGGTCGTGGGTGAGCGCCACTCCGGCGATCGTGATCGATAGGCAGCAGAAGAAACTCGAGCCGAGGCTGACTATCGCCGCCATCCCCACTATTTTGAGGGGGTTATCGGTCACCGCCACGCCGAGCAGGGCGGCGAGGACGAAAACGACGAGCGCTTGAACCAGGGCACGTACCGAGGCCGCGAATGCCTTACCGGTGACCAGGGCGACGCGCGGGGTCGGGGTGACCAGCAGTTTGGTCAGCACTCCGGCGTCGCGTTCCCAGATGATCTGAATACCGTAGAAGATCGCGACGAACAGGGCGGATTGGGCGATGATTCCCGGTGCGAGGTAGTCGAGATAGGGGATGCGCCCGGTGGGGATGACCCGCAGCCGGGTGAAAGTCTCACCGAAGATCAACAACCACAGCGCGGGCTGGATCGCGCGGGTGACGAGCTCAGTGCGGTCGTGACGGAGTTTTTGCACCTCGACCAGGCTCATGGTGGCGATCCGGGACAGGACGAGACGGGGAAGGCCGATCGGGATTCGGCTACCCCAATCGGTGGGCGGTACGGCGAGTCGCTCGGACATCGCGCATCCTTTCTCCGGGGGCGCCGCTCAGCTCATCGCCGGTGACAGCCCGGAACACCTCGTCCAGTGTGGCGTGTGGCCCGACGCTGTCCTTGAGCTCCGCCGGTGTGCCCATGGCGCGGATCCGGCCCCGGTGCATGAGAGCGATCCGGTCGCAGTACTGGTCGGCCTCGTCCATGTAGTGCGTCGTGACCAGGACAGTCATCCCGGTCTGCGCGCGAACCTCGAGGATCCGGTCCCACACGCTGGATCGGGCGATCGGGTCGAGGCCGATCGTCGGCTCGTCCAGCATCAGCAGCCGTGGCGCATTGACCAGGGCCTGAGCCAGTTCCAGCCGCCGGATCATGCCACCGGAGTACGTACGCGCGGTGCGGTCGGCGGCATCGGATAACCCGACGGACTCCAGCGCGGCATCCACGATCCGCCGCCGGTGCGTCCTCGGCACGTCGAAGAGGCGCGCGAACAGCGCCACGTTCTCCCGGCCGCTGAGCGCCCCGTCAGCG
>DASTBN010000817.1:0-2632 GCA_035712045.1 Pseudonocardiaceae bacterium | reverse complement strand
CGGCGCAACGCGCAATGGTCGGACACCACCCCCATCGCCGCCGAGGACTTCGGTTATCTCGCCCAGCAGATGCGCACCCAGCCCGGCGTGGTGGACCCAGCCGGCTACCAGCTGATCGACCAGGTGATCTCCCGGGATGGCGGCAAGACCGCCGAGGTGATCTTCCACCGCCCCTACGCCGGCTGGCGCGCCCTGTTCCGCCACCTGCTGCCCGCGCACCTGCTCAAGGACGCACCCGGCGGATGGGCCAAGGCGCTCGACGCGGGCGTCCCGGTCTCCGGCGGCCCGTTCACGATCACCCTGGTGGATCGATCCCGCGGCGAGATCCTGCTGGAACGTAACGACCGGTACTGGGATACCCCCACCCAGCTCAGCCGGATCCGGCTCCGGCAGGGCAGCGAAGGCGCCGTGATCGACGCGCTGCGCACCGGCGGCGTGCAGGGCGCGCTGTTCGGCCGTCCCACCGCCATCACCGAGTCGCTGCTGCGCGCGGCGGGGCTGGGGTTAGCCGGGCTGGGGTCAGCCGGGCTGGGGGCTGCCGGGCTGGGGGCGCGCCCTGCGGTGGTGCCGCAGCCCGTGCTGGTGTCCGTGGTGCTGCGCCCAGCGAGCCGGGTATTGAGAGATCAGCGGATCCGCACCGCGGTGGCCGCGCTGCTGGATCGCCGGTCGCTGATCGCCACCGGAACCGCGGGCGGCCCCTCCGCCGCCCTGCGCGCCGACTCCGCCGTGCTCGCCCCGTCAGCTCCGGACTACCAGACCGACGCGCCAGCCTCCGGAGTCCCGGTGACGCCGGATCCGGACACCGCCCGCCGGTTGCTCACCGACGCCGGGTACGCCCGGGGTGAGGCTGGCTGGGCGCGCGCCGGGCGGCCACTGCACCTGGTGGTCGCCGCGCCAGCGAACCGCGAGCCCTACGGGACCCTCGCCGCCCGGGTAGCCGATCAGCTGCGGAGCGCCGGGATCGATGCCGAGCTCCGGGAGGTCGACCCGGACGGGCTCTTCGGAACTCTGCTTGGCCCCGCCGGCGACGCCGTGACACCCCAGGTCCCGGCCGGGACGGGGGTCGACATCGTGGTACTGCCCCAGCCCGCGGCTGGTCTCCCGGCGACCCAGCTGCAGTCCTGGTACGGCTGCCCGCTGGTGGTGCCGGCCAGGCTGGCGCCCGTGCCGCCCAACCCAGCCGGGTTCTGCGATCTGGCCCTGCAGCCGGTGATCGAGCGGGCGCTCACCCAGGACGACCCAGCGGGCCCCCTCCCGCCTGCCGTGGGAGCGGCGCTGTGGGCGCGGGCCGTGACGATCCCGCTGTACCAGCCCGCGTCGCTGCTGATCACGACCAGCCAGCTGCCCGAGGTGACCCCGGGCACCCCCCTGGAGGGCCCCCTCGACGGCGCTGCCCGCTGGCAGCTCCGCCCCTGACACCAGGAGATCTGACGTGACGGGACAACCCAGGCTCCTGCCGAGCCTGCTGGTGGCGATCCTCTGCGCCGCCCTCGCCGTGACCGGTTGCGGGGCCGGTGGAATCGCTCGTCCCGACGGCGGCGGCCCCGGAGTGATTCAGGCGCGCGGCGACGATGGAGACGGGTCGTATCGCGCGCCGAAGGTGGCGCCCAGCCCGGCGGTTGTCATCGCGCACGGCGCGCCATTCACCGCTTACAACAACGACACGGCCCGGTCGAAGAACGACCCGGATAACGATCTGGTACTCAACCAGGTGCTCGCCGACCCATTCATCATCGATGGAAACGGCAAGATCCTGCTGAACTCCGATATGCTGGCCTCCGCCGAGCTGACGTCAAAAGACCCCCAGGTCGTCACCTACAAGATCAAGCCGACGGCGCGATGGTCGGACGGCCAGCCCTGGAATTGCGGTGATTTCTACCTGGCCTGGCTCGCGGGCAGCGGCGCCACCCCCTATTTCGCTCCCGCGACCACCCGGGGACTGGATCGCGTCACCGGCGAGTGCGCCGACCGGAATACATTCGTCGAGACCTACCGGTCACCTTACCCCGATTGGCGGCGGAACTATCTTCACCACGCCATTCTTCCCGCGCATGTCCTCGAGCGGGAGACCGGCATCGCGGACATCACCACGCTGGGACCGAAGTCAGCCCCAGAGCAGCTGAAGAAGGCGGCTGACTTCTGGAACGGCCGGTGGGCCGGTTTCGCGCCCGCCCTGATGCCGGCCTCAGGCCCGTATCAGTTCGACAATTCGACCTCGGACACACAGGTCGTGCTGATCCGTAACAAGGCCTGGGCGGGCAATCCCGGGGGGCCGGAGCGGATCGTGCTCACCTCCGTCGCGGACGGGGCCGCCGAGGTGACTGGCCTGGCCGCCCGGCAGTTCGGTGTCGTGCAGCTGCCGACCGATCCGGTGCTGGCCGATCGGCTGCGGGAACTGGCTGGCCAGGGCGTGATCCTCGGCACGGCGGGCGGGCCATCCGTGGAGCATCTGGATTTCAATCTGGCGAGCCCGCTGTTCAAGGACCCGGTCGTCCGGGCCGCGTTCGCTCAATGCGTCGATCGCAATAGGCTGGTCGACGACGAGCGCCTCCGCGGGGTGCGGCCGGACACCCAGCCACTTGGCAGTGCCGCGTTCTTGCCGGGCGAGGCCGCCTATGCCGATCTCTATTCC